>DAOVYZ010000291.1 GCA_030635365.1 Bacteroidales bacterium | reverse complement strand
TTAAAACGCAGTTTAGCCAACGTTAGGCAAAATGAAAGCAAGACATTTATATATTATAGGGATTTTATGTTTCTTAGGAATTACTTTGTTCCTAACATTTAATAGACATAGTAAATCTGGATATTTTAATTATCATAGTGAAATCTGGGCAGATAAAGCTGGATATTATGTGTATCTTCCTACTACATTTAAGTTTAAGTTTAATCCCGACAATTTTCCTGATTCTATTGACGTTAATACTGGAAACGGATTTACTCTAGATAAGAGTAATGGCAAGCTTATTACAAAATACACCTATGGTGTTGCTTTGATGCAATCACCGTTTTTTTGTCTCGCGGAATTATTAGCAGATCCATTAAATTTCGAAAAAAATGGGTTTTCCCCTATTTATCATTGGAGTATCAATGTAGCTTCTGTATTTTATTTAGTCTTAGGATTATTATTTTTGTACAAATTCCTGAATACTCGTTTTAATAAAAGAAGTTCGCTTCTAACTATATTATCAATATTTTTGGCAACAAACCTTTATTATTATTCAATTGACGAAACTGGAATGTCACATATCTATTCATTTTCATTGTTCTGTATGTTTCTTTATTTTCTTCAAATCACAAACTACTTAAAAAAGCGTGGATATTGGAGAAACCTGATACTAGGACTTCTAATAGGATTAATTATTCTGATACGCCCTACAAACATTTTGTTTTTATCAACCTTCTTTTTTCTAGATATTAATGATAAAAAAGATATTTTTTCTAGAATCAAAAGACTAATTAATTATAAAACATTAATCCCTATTATAATTGGAGCCTTAGTTATTATTTTACCTCAACTTCTATATTGGAATTATACTAGTGGTTCACTTGTCAATTATTCATATGGTAATGATGGTTTTAATTGGTTGAGTCCAAAATTCTTTAGTACTTGGTTATCTCCAAATAATGGATTATTCTTATACACCCCATTTTATTTTTTAATCATTGGGTCTTTATTCTTAATGATTAAAAACAAAAAAGTAAACGGAATCTTTGTGCTGATTTTATTTTTGGCCATTTCCTATACTTTTTCATCGTGGAAGGTATGGAGTTTTGGTTGCTCTTTCGGTTCTAGAAGCTATGTCGAATATTTATCGGTTTTCAGTATTCCTGTAGCATATGGTTTCTATGAAATAAGAAAATTGAAGACAATAAAAATTATAAGTTTTTCTATTATGATATTAGTATTTATTGTGTTTAATTTAAAAATGACATATTCTTATGACGGTTGTTTTTATGGTAAAAGTGCTTGGGATTGGAATACATATCTAGAACTTATAAAATCACCTACAAAATAACACTTTGCCTAACAACAAATTAACCATTAACAATTAACAATTTACCATTAACAATTAACCATTAACAATTAACCATTAACAATTAACAATTAACCATTAACAATTAACAATTAACCATTAACAATTAACAATTAACCATTAACAATTAACAATTAACCATTAACAATTAACCATTAACAATTATTTAATCTCTTCCTGATTAATTCCATAATGATTTACACCCACGCTGTAGCTTGCCACTTTTACATCAGAAGCATTATTAAATATCAGATACAGGTTATCTTCGGCACCCAGTTCGCCACAAGTAGTAATTACTGTCTTCTCGGGCTCTACAGTAATAGTAGTTCCCGGCACGGGGTCTGACGGTAGTTTTGTGGTATATACCTCAATAGCAGTATCGCCGGTATTGTGAATTTCGAGTTCGGTATCGGCATCAAATTTTCCTGTAAGAGCATCAATAGTAATTTTGCTATCGGGCTCAATATCGCCTTGAGCAACAATATCGGGATCATCATCACTAATATTTGTATGTGTGGTAATATACTCAAGCTGCCAAAATCGTTGAATTTTTTCAGGTTTCGATGAAAAATGGTTCATCAACAAACCCAGATTCTCATACATTACTCTTGCAATATCAATACGAGATTCTTCAAGCAACTCTGAAGTTTCTTTTACTTTTCCCTCGTAGACTTGCTGTTTGCTACGTGTTTTGTTTATCGTATCATAAAATTTCTGAATATCGTCGGCAGTCTTTTTAAGCTCTTCGTGTTGGCTTACACTCTTAAGTAGGCTATCTACCTGTGCTATTCTAATATCGTAAGGACCTGTTTGAAAAGCAGTACGTCCGCCAGGAAATATCTCTATATACTCGGGAGTTTTCTCAAGATATACTGCCTGTACTGCGGCATCCCATAGTGGTATTTTTTCAGTTATTAACTCATCAAAACTATTCATCAGGCGTACAGTTTGCGCTTTATACATACCCTTATTATTTATCCAGGCTGTATAAGCATTGCTATACTTTATGCGTACAGGATGGTAGCCATCATACATGTCTACAAAGAAAGGAAGTCCGCCTTGTGCTTCTGCTGCAAGCCTGCTATCGTGGTCGGCAGAAAGAAGGTGCATTAATTTAAAATTGTTGACTGTAGCATTTTCAAACTGGTTTTGAGAGTAATGCCATGTAAAGTTACTTGGTGCCATAATATTTTATTTTTTTTGGTTAAACATATACAATGTATTATAGTAATACATTGAAATTAATTTAAGATGTTAAGCATAAAAGCATATATAAGCATGCTAATTACTAAATGCCAAAGTAATTGAAAATATTGATACAATGTGGATATTTAGTGTATTTATTTTTAGTAAGTCATTTATATGATTGATAATAAGAGAGAAAGATTTTAATTTTACATCTATATAATTGTATGTATATATATGATAACTAGGCTTGTACTTTTGATTATTAAGGTTCCTAAGCATCATACTAAGGCTGATATGCAGGTAAAAAAGCTTAATTATGTGCATATGGACGTAGATATGCAGGTAAAGAAGCTTAATCATGTGCATATGGACGTAGATATGTAGGTAAAGAAGCTTAATCATATGCATATGGACGTAGACATGAACGTAAAGAAGCTTAATTATGTGCATATGGACGCAGACATGAAGGTAATGAAGCTTAATCATGTGCATATGGACGTAGATATGAAGGTAAAGAAGCTTAATCATGTACATATCTACGCTGGTATGCACACAAATAATGCAGATAATTATAGCAAAAAGCTTTGCTTTTTAAGTAAAAAGACAAAAAACAAAAGTCAAATTTCAAAAATTTAAATATTTTTATTATTTTTGTTAAGTGTTTAAAATTAATATTATCCGATAACAAACGACTATAAGCCTTTGTAAACGGATTTTGTTGACATTATCAATGATTTACAATAAATTAACAAAATACAGACATAATAGATGTAAAGGTAATATTACCTTTACTGAATTGTTGGCACCAATACGAAAACTGAAGAGATATGAAAAGAAAGGTACTACTATTACTGATAATTTCAATCGTTGTAATTCTTATAGTTTTTTTAGGGATATATTTATTAGTATTTAATTCCAATTTATCTTTGAATCATGCTGATTGGGGAAGTTTTGGAAGCTATTTTGCAGGGACTATTGGAGTTTGCTTTTCTTTGTTTGGTATTATTCTAATATATCTCACATTTTTTGAACAAAGAAAGCAGCAATTTGAGAATACTTTTCAGCAATATATTTTAAATTACTATAGCTTGTTGAATTTAATAAAGGAAAGATGGTTACACAAAACATCTGATAGTAATGGAAATCCCATATATCAAAACGGCAGAGAAATATTTGGTAATGCAGTTGGATATATTAACATAGATAATGCTGAAAATAAATTTATTGAAATTTTCAATATTCATAATAATGTATTCCAACATTATTGTACTTACCTGGTTGAACTATTTAATATAATAGACAATAATAATGAGTTGACTAATAAGACTAAGACAATATATATTGATCGTTTTCTGTCAATGTTATCAACTTACGAATTGATCTTTTTTGCTTATTATATTAAATATTTGGATACAAATAAAAATTCTAGAAAAATTAAAATGCACTTAAAAATGAAACTTAAAAATTATAAATTAACAGATGAAGTTCCACATAAAAGACAGATAAAATTTATTATTAAAGAATTTATATAAAATGTACTGGTGCTAACATCGGGTCAACAATAATCGGGGTTTTGGTAGTTTGCAAACATTTTCCTATCTTCAAACTTTTTCAACGGGGGATAATGAAACAGGGCGAAAATCCCCGCCAATTGTTACCCGAAGAACGTTACATATCATCTCCTCCCCCATCAAAATCAATTTCTTCGCCGCCTCTTTCTCTACTTTTTCGTTTGTAGTTATTAATTTTGTAACTAAGGCTTAAAGTAAAAACCGGCGACTGGTTTGTAAATTCCACATAACTGTAATAACTATCGGTGTACGATGAAAAAGAGTGTTTCATAGTCTGAAAAACATCTTTTACCTGAAAACTTAATGATAGTTTACGTTTCATAAAATCATGCTTAACAGCCAGGCTTGTAACAAAAAACCCGTTTCTTTCGCCTTGTGCGGTAATTGATGGGGCATTATAAAATCCATTGAGTTGAAGCCTTGTCCCCCATTTTAACTTAAATGTTGTATTAAATCTGCTGCTCCATGTATTTGTAACCTGCGAAACATCGTCTTCAAGAATTTCGCCATCAATATGATAATTGAAAAAATCGAATGTTGCATTAAGGTTCCACCACTCGAAAATAGCAATATTTGCCATTAACTCGGTTCCAATAGCATAATCTTTATCAAGATTTACAAAAGTGTGCAGCATCACATCACCTTCTTGCAATGATTGTATTCTGTTTATCTTATTATTTGTTTGTCTATAGTATGCTTCTACTGAAACAAAGGAAGATTTTTTTAATTTTAACTGATAATTCAGTTCATAAGAATCGGTATATTCCGGTAATAATGCAGGATTTCCTGTTCTCATATTTCTTTTGTCGGCGTAATTTACAAAGGGGTCTAAATACCATTCCCTTGGGCGGCGAATTCGTCTGCTATAACTTGCCTGCACCTGTTGTGCTTCGGTAATTGGTCGTGACAAATGCACTGTAGGGAAAAAATCGTATCTGTTAACAATAAATTCTTCCTGTGTAACTTCCGATGTTATTCTTCTGTCGGTATATTCACCCCTTATTCCCAATAAAAATTCAAAGCCTCCAAAAAAATTAGAGAATGTAGAATA
>DAOVYZ010000202.1 GCA_030635365.1 Bacteroidales bacterium | reverse complement strand
GTCTGCCTCGATGCCGATTTAAGTGTTGGAAAAGCAGTGATTATCTCAACTATCTCTGGTTTAATCATGATGAGCATAATGGCATCCATTGTTTATTTTATGGGTAAATTAACTGACGATGGAACTTTAAGTCTAAAAAATGCACTTGGCAAAGTTGGAAGTACATATTTACCTATACCAGCTAATCGTTCAGGATTAGGTAAAGTGCAAATAAAAGTTCAGGGCCTTCAAACATTAGATGCAATGACAGACAATAATGAAGATATAAAAACAGGATCTATTTTTGAAGTTATAGAAATTATAAATAATCAAATTCTACTGGTTAAACCAAGTGGGAAATAAAACAATAATTAACATTTAATATATTTAAAATTATGGGTGGAGAATACTATGTTTTAATCGTTGCTGCTGCAGTCATTTTTATATTTATTCTAATTGTTTCATTTTTTAGAAGATATAAAAGATGCCCTTCAGACAGAATTTTAGTAGTTTATGGTAAAGTAGGTAAAGGTGTTGAAGCCGAATCGCGTTCAGCCAAGTGTATACATGGTGGAGCCGCATTTATTTGGCCAATCATTCAGGATTATTCATTTCTTGACCTTACACCTATTTCAATTGAGATTAATTTAACAAATGCATTGAGTAAGCAAAATATCCGTGTTGATGTACCATCGCGTTTTACCGTTGGTATTTCTACAGAGTCTGGTATTATGACCAATGCTGCTGAACGTTTGTTAGGATTAACACAAAATGATATTAATAATTTAGCTAAAGACATTATTTTTGGTCAATTACGTTTAGTTGTTGCAACTATGGATATTGAAGAGATTAATAGCAATCGAGATAAATTCTTAGCAGCTGTTTCTTCAAACGTAGAAGCTGAACTTAAAAAGATTGGTTTAAAACTAATAAACGTAAACGTAACTGATATTAACGATGAGTCAGGTTATATTGAAGCTTTAGGTAAAGAAGCTGCTGCAAAAGCGATAAATGATGCTAAGAAGAGTGTTTCTGAGAAAAATCGTGATGGTGCAATTGGTGAAGCTAATGCACACCAGGATCAACGTGTAAATGTTGCTGCTGCAGATGCTACAGCTGTTGAAGGTGAAAATACTGCAAAAATTACAATTGCAAACTCAGATGCTGAACGACGTGAAAAAGAAGCTGAAGCAGAAAGAAAAGCTGTTGCAGCTGAAAAAGTGAGTCAGGCAAAAGCATTAGAAGAAGCTTATTCAGCTGAAAGAAAAGCAGAAGAAATAAGAGCTGACAGAGATAAAGCAACTCAAACAGCAAATATTGTAGTTCCTGCTCAAATTGATAAAGAAAAGATTGAAATTGCTGCTGAAGCAATAGCAGAACAAACTCGTAGACATGCAAAAGGTGATGCCGATGCAATCTTTATGAAAATGGCTGCTGAAGGTAAAGGTATTTTTGAGGTCTTAAGCAAACAAGCTGAAGGTTTTGAAAAACTTGTTAAAGCAACCGGAGACGATTCTCAAAGTGCAGTTATGATGATGATTGCAGATAAGTTACCGGAATTAGTTAAGACTCAAGTTGAAGCTATTAAGAATCTTAAAATTGATAAGATTACTGTATGGGACAACATGAGTGGTGGAAAAGATGGTAAATCACCTACATCAGCTAATTTCTTATCGGGTATGCTTGGATCAATTCCTCCATTTGAAGAGTTATTTAAAATGGCAGGAATGGAATTACCTGACTATTTGAAAGGAACAAAAAAGGATGGAAAAACGTCGAAAGTGAAGGATATAAATATTAAAGATATTCCTGAAGCAAAAGAGATAAAGGAAAACAATCCACCAAAATCTAAGGACAATCCTAAAAAGTAATACTAATTTACACTAAAAAGAAGCCAGCACATTTTGTGTTGGCTTTTTCATTTTTGGAATCAAATATAATTTAATTGTTATCTTTAAATCGTTAGAAAACTATTGATTAAATATAGATATAATAGTTAATTCTGATTTATTAGTTTTATATATGAAACTTTGGTAAAGTTGGCTCATTATAAGTTCCATGATAAAATAAACTTTACCAAAGGTTTAGTGAAAATGTGAATTTATGAAAAGTTATCTTCTAAAAAAGAAAAATACTATAATCCTGATTCTATTTTTTAGTGTTTGCCTGTTTCTAACATTAAGCAAACATAACAAGACGGGGTATTTTAATTACCATAGTGAAATTTGGGGTGACAAGTCAGGTTATTACTCATACCTGCCCGCATTATTTATTTACGATTTTAAAGCTGATAAATTACCGGAAAATATTGTTGAAAGAATCGGCTATGGATTTAGAATTGATAGTGCACAAAATAAAATTAAAACAAAGTATACTTGTGGGATTGCCATATTACAGAGTCCTTTCTATCTTATATCGCATGCAATAGTGGCTATATCACCAAAGGAAAACAATGGTTTTCAACCTGCAAATTTTAAGATGATTGATTTTTCTGCTGTGTTCTACCTGGTATTAGGAATGTTGTTTTTATTTAAATTTTTACAAACACTATACTCCAATAAAACCATTTATATTTCTTTATTCATCCTGTTTTTTACTACAAACCTATATTATTACGGAATTGATGAAACAGGGATGTCTCATGTTTATTCCTTTTTTCTTTTTTCAACTTTCCTTTATTTATCGAATTTAATAATTAGTGGGGATAGAAGATTTTTTATTGAAGTTTTACTCGGTTTAACGTCAGGATTAGTCATCCTCATACGCCCAATAAATGTAATATTTTTCGCATCCTTTTTCTTTATAAAGACAAATTCT
Organism: Bacteroidales bacterium; assembly: GCA_030635365.1. GTDB lineage: Bacteria > Bacteroidota > Bacteroidia > Bacteroidales > UBA12077 > UBA12077. The sequence goes on along the minus strand of DAOVYZ010000202.1, from coordinate 3,819 downwards.
TTAAATGATATTATTACCCGTTTAAAATTCCTTTTTAAAAGAAAAAGACTGATCGTGATTGGTCTCTTTTCAGCTTTTGTTATAATACTTCCACAATTTATTTATTGGAAATTTTTAACCGGAAATTTCATTTATTACTCATATGAAAACGAAGGTTTTGTAAATATCCTAAAACCTCAAATATTCAAAGTATTGTTTTCAACTTTGAATGGACAGATAACTTACGTTCCTGCTACAATATTCTTTATTATTGGTTTATTCTATTTATATAGAAAAAATAAGGTTTTAACCTTTTACATAAGCTTTATCTTTTTATTTACAACCTACTTATTTGCTTCGTGGTGGAGTTGGTTCTTTGGTTGTGGTTTTGGTATAAGACCCTATGTGGATTTTATGCCATTATTTGTTATTCCTTTAGCTGCATTTATAGAATATATCTTACCTAAAAGAAAACAGTTAATCACCTTATCAGCCGTAGTTTTTGTTTTAATTATCTACAATCTAAAACTAATTTACACATACGACGGTTGCTGGTATGGTGGAATATGGGATTGGAGTAAGTTTGTTAGTTGGGTTTTTAGCTAAACATTAACACACAATTATAGAACAGATAATCATTTGATACATATTATTAATTTCTTAAATTAGAGCTTTTTTGTAAAATTTAAATAAATTAATGATTATGAGATTCCATTTGAATACGATTAAGAAGATTGTCCTATTTAATATATTTGTTCTTTTCTTTCAACCACTGTCTTCGGCACAAACAACGGCACATACTGACAAAAGTACTACAGCACAACATGCACCAGCATTAATAAGAGTAGATAAAAATGGAGTACCTGACAGATCGTTTAATGGAGGTAAAGGAGTTTTTGCTTATGTAAAAGACGATTTAAACATTGCAATAATTGCAGATCTTTATAAGGACTATAAGAATAGGATTATAACTATCGGTAATCGGCATTTTACTTATGCTCGTTTTAACTTAGATGGTAAATTAGATCTGGGATTTAATATGCAAGGACTGCAAAGAATAAAACCTATTAATGAAGGTATTGAAAATAGTAGTGGAATATCAGTCAGAAGAACACATAATCTTACACATACAGTTTTAAGTGCTGGCAATGGTTTTTTTAAAGATAAAAACTCAACTAATACACGTCCTCTTATAGTTAGGCTAAATGAGAATGGAAGTTTAGATCATACTTTTGGTGAAGAAGGAGTAATTGATGTGACAACAGCATTAAATATAGAAAATCAATCTCTTGAAATATCAACTGTTGATATTATGGATATTTCTAGAGAACGCTATATTCTATTAGGCACGGTTAATCAATACACTGATAATTCTCATTTAATTCTAACTTCTTTTAAAAAGAATGGTCATATAGATACTGCATTTGGGAGTGAGTGTTATTTTATTTCAAGAGTAAATGAAAAAATTACAGGCAAACAGCTATTGGAATATCAGGGATTTATATATGTTGTAGCAGAAAGTACAAACCTTACAAGTAAAAAGAATTTTATATTAATTTGCCGATTTGATCAAATTACCGGAGAAATGGATAAATCTTTTGGAAAAGAAGGCTTTATTACTACAAAGTTTAATTCTGGAAATATTAAAGTAATCAATGCCGGATCATATGGTGACAGATTAGTTGTTGTTGGAAGAGTTGGGCAGCGACTTGCTATTGCCAGATATAACCTTAGTCAGGGAGAGCTGGATATTGAGTTTAGTGGAGATGGTAAACGTGTTATTTCATTAGATAATTATAGTCTTTACCCTGCTGATATAACCATGAATTATGAAAATAAGGTTTATATCTGTGGCACAGCATACAGTAAAGTAGGTAATACACGAGCTTCAATGTTCCTATTGATTTTAAGTCCTGAAGGTGAATACGATCCTAATTTTTCAATTCACTTATACAACAATTTTACTACACAAAATGGTGAAACGGAACCTAAACTTATTAATTATAGTGGTAATAAAATGTTTCTGGAAAAATCTGGTTATATTTTAATTGGTGGCAGTATGAATTATGATAGATAACATAATATAGTTTTTAAATAAAGATCAAGGTCTAATTTAGAATTTGAGGAGTTATAAATATCAAATTTAAACTGTCTTAAGAATTCCTTTAGAAATATTCTCTATTTTTGATGATAAAAAATGAAGATATTAATAGTTGAAGATGAATTAGATTTACTAAATGAAATTAACTCATTTTTAACTAAAGAAAATCATATTTGCGAAACGGTAACAAGTTTTAATAATGCAAATGAGAAGCTCGCCATTTATGAATACGATATTGTTATTCTGGATATAACTCTTCCTGGCGGAAGTGGACTTGATATCTTACAAAAACTTAAAACCATCTCTTCCGAAACCGGTGTAATTATAATCTCAGCCAAAAATTCTTTGTCGGATAAATTATCGGGTCTGGATCTTGGAGCTGATGATTATTTAACCAAACCTTTTCACTTATCTGAGCTCAATGCCAGAGTTAAATCAATATTTAGAAGGCGGAAATTAAACGGAGCTTCAAAAATAATTTTTAACGAAATTGAAATTTGTGAGAAAGAATCTACCGCATTTATTCACGGCAAAAAAGTTAAATTAACTCGTAAAGAATATGAACTTCTGCTCTTTTTTATTTCAAATCAAAACAGGCTGGTTACTAAAGAATCAATAGCAGAGCATTTATGGGGTGACAATATAGATATTTCTGATAATTTTGATTTTATATATACACATATTAATAACCTACGAAAAAAGATTACTACCTGTGGTGGCAATGATTATTTAAAGACAATGTATGGTATGGGCTATAAATTTGTATTATGAAGTTACTCACAAAAATTAACTATAAATACCTTCTATTCTCAGGAATTTTACTAATACTGTTTGGAGCAGTTTCTTTTATTGCTTTATACATTACAGTATCCATGGAACTGGATGAGAACCTTCATAAAACAAAGAAAAGGGTTGTTAATTATATAAGAAATGACAAACCCATTCCAGAATTAATTCCATATATTGAAGTAAAAGAGAGTCCTTCTGAGGATATAAAGAAAGAACAATATTACAACGAGAAAATAACCATTAAAGAAAAGAAAAGAAAAAAAGTATATCGCACTTTGGCTGCTATAGAAGAAATTAATGGACAAAAATATGATATCAAAATCAGGGAACTTAAGCTTGAGTCAGAAGATTTGCTGGAAACTACAGCTGTCTTGATTTTTTCTGCTTTACTATTGTTTTTAATAAGTATGTTTATAATTAATACCCAAATTTCTAAATCTATCTGGATTCCATTTTATAATAACTTAATACGAATTAAAAAATTCTCGATAAATAATAATACACCTATTAAATTAGAATACACAAACATTACTGAGTTTGATGGATTAAACAATGTAGTTACAGAACTTACAGAAAAAGTAATCTCGGACTATTTTATTTTAAAACGATTCACCGAAGATGCATCGCACGAGTTACAGTCGCCACTTGCAGTTATAAGAGCAAAGTTGGAGGCTTTACTTAATAACAACAATCTAAACGAAAATCAGATTGAATCGATCAATGCAATTACTAAAAGTGTTCATAGACTTACGAAGCTAAACAAAAACCTTATTACACTTTCTAAAGTTGAAAACCAGCTTTTTAATACCATAACAAGTGTTAATATTACTAATATTTTAAAAGAACAGCTGGAAGAGTTTAAAGAATTACTACAGCTCATGAATATGAATGTTACTTTTAATGTAGAAAAAGAAATTACTATTAATCTTGATAATACATTGGCAGATATT
>DAOVYZ010000238.1 GCA_030635365.1 Bacteroidales bacterium | reverse complement strand
CTTGTAGCTAAAGGAAAGTTTGTAACTGTTACACCACTATCTAAATGTCTTACTTCAGGATCTTTTCCTACATTTCCTACCAAAATAACTTTGTTAATTCCCATAATATTAAATTGTTTTTTTAATGAATAATTGTAAAGGTATAAATTTTTAAAAAATAGACAAAGTTTGAAAAGTTAATTATTAACAACTTCAAGATAATTGACCAAAAGCCTAGGAAAGCTAAATTCATTTAATTCTTTAACCGGTACTTTAATATAATTCTTAGTTAAAAATGAATTTAAATTCTTAATTCTTACTTTATAAATCGTTGTTTCTAACTTTTGATGAGATAATATATGCCTTTTTCTAAACCAATTTGTATCAATTGTATAATTCACTCCTTGAAAAATTAGATTCCAACTAACATCTTGAATTAATTCTTCAATAGTCACTTTCTTTTTTGTTTCTATTAATGGTAATTGGTATAAAAACTTCCAAATATCATTTTGAGTTCTTTTTTCAATAAATGTATCTTCATTATGTATTATATGTATGTACGTAAAATATCGGAGTTTTTGTATTATTTTCTTCTTTTTGACTGGAAGATCTTCAACCTGCTTCTTTTCGAATGCGAAACAAATTAACTTTAATGGGCAGATAAAACAATCAGGATTTTTAGGAATACATTGTATCGCACCAAATTCCATAATTGCCTGGTTAAAAATCCCGGGCTTATCATTTATAATAATCTCTTGAGCCTTATTTAAAAATGCCTTTTTCCCGCTAGCTGTTTGAGTTGAATCAAATATTCCAAATAATCTGGATAGCACCCTATACACATTCCCATCTAACACAGGGACAGATAAATTAAATGCAAATGATGAGATAGCACTTGCTGTATATTCTCCAATCCCCTTGAGTTTTAATAAATCATTATATTCTGGAGGAAATTTCCCATTATAATAGTTTACAATATCCTTTGCGGTTTGATGCATATTTCTTGCTCTTGAATAATACCCTAGCCCTTGCCAAACTTTCATTAGCTCGTCAATTGTTGATTCTGCTAAAGAAAAGATATCCGGATATTTTTCAATAAACTTAAAATAATAGTTTAAACCTTGATTAACACGAGTTTGTTGCAAAATAATTTCCGATACCCAGATGCAATATGGATTTTTAGTATTTCTCCATGGAAGACTTCGTTTATTACGTGTATACCACTCTATAAGGCTGTTACCAATATTTATCATTGCGGCCAAACAAAATATTTTTCAATTAATTAACAAATTTAACCGTTTTGTGTTTTATTAATCAAAAGAAATCATTTATATTTGCAGTTCAAAATAAGTAAGTGATCTAAATTATTGATAATTAAAGTTTTTTAAAAATGACAAAAGCAGATATCGTTAACGAAATTTCAAAGAACACAGGAATTGAGAAAATAACTGTACAAAAAACAGTTGAAGCTTTCATGGAAACTATTAAAGATTCTTTGGTAAATGATAAGAATGTATATTTAAGAGGTTTTGGTAGCTTTATCGTTAAGAAACGTGCTGAAAAAACAGCAAGGAATATTTCAAAAAATACTACTATTATTATTCCTGAGCACTTTATTCCTTCTTTCAAGCCTTCAAAAAGATTTGTAAACAAGGTAAAGAATAATGTAAAGCGCTAATTTTAAGTTGATAAAGTAAATTTTAAAATTATGCCGAGCGGAAAGAAGAGAAAAAGACATAAGATGGCTACTCATAAGCGTAAAAAACGTTTAAGGAAAAATCGTCATAAAAAGAAATAATAGGATATTTAAATTTTCCTTTGTAAATTACTGATTTGAGCCTATTGAAGTTTATCTTCTTTAGGTTTAAGTTGTTTTATGTATATTAATTTATTGATAAATTTGAAGTAGGAAAAGTGAGTACTGAACTGGTAATTGATGTAAAATCCTCTGAAATTGCTATTGCATTATTAGAAAATAAGCAACTTGTTGAATTAAACAAAGAGAAAAGAAATTTACAATTTGCTGTAGGAGACATTTACCTGGCTAAAGTAAAAAGAATTATGCCAGGCCTCAATGCAGCTTTTATTAATGTTGGTTATGACAAAGATGCTTTTCTTCATTATCTTGACCTGGGCCCTCAATTCCAAACTCTTAATAAATTTGTAAAAAGTTCTTTAGAAAGAAAATGGAAAGCTCCTGCTATTCCAAAATTTAAGATTGAACCTGATATAGATAAAAATGGAAAAATCACTGAAGTCTTAAAATCAGGACAATTAGTTTTAGTCCAAATTGCAAAAGAGCCAATCTCAACAAAAGGCCCAAGGTTAAGCTCTGAGATATCAATTGCAGGTAGAAATCTGGTTTTAATACCTTTTTCAAATAAAGTTTCTATTTCTCAAAAAATTGAATCTGCCGATGAGAAAAAAAGATTGAAAAAGCTTGTCGAAAGTATTAAACCCAAAAATTACGGAGTTATTGTAAGGACAGTTGCTGAAGGTAAAAAAGTTGCTGTATTAGACTCAGAACTTATAGGTTTAGTAAGAAAATGGGAATACGCTTTTGAGAAACTTACACATGGGAATGTACCCAAATTGGTCATTAGTGAATTAAACAGAACCTCAGCGGTTTTACGAGATATATTAAATGGCTCATTTAATCATATATTCGTTAATGAGCATACTGTTTACAACGAACTTAAAGATTATATAAATACAATTGCCCCTGAGAAAGAAAAAATTGTTAAGCATTTTGATAGTGCAAAATCAATCTTTGATCATTACGGTGTTGATAAGCAAATAAAATCTTCTTTCGGAAAAACAGTTTCATTTAAAAATGGAGCTTATCTTATTATCGAACACACTGAAGCCCTTCATGTAATTGATGTTAATAGTGGGAATCGTTCAAAATTAGGAGAAAATCAAGAATCAAATGCCTTAGAAGTAAATTTAGCTGCAGCTAATGAGATTGCTCGACAACTCAGGCTTCGTGATATGGGTGGTATTATAGTTGTCGACTTTATTGATATGCATAGTTCGGAAAATAAATATAAAGTTTATGAGAAAATTAAAGAGGCAATGTCCTCTGATAGAACTAAACATAATATATTGCCATTAAGTAAGTTTGGACTTATGCAAATTACGCGCCAGAGAGTAAGGCCCGAACTTAATATAGAAATAATGGAAAAGTGCCCGACTTGTAAAGGTTCAGGAGAAACCACACCGAGTGTTTTATTTGTTGATGATATCGAGAATCATCTAAATTTTATTATAAACGAAGCAAATTATAAAAAATTTACATTAAAAGTTCACCCTTACATTGCCGGGTATATAAAACAAGGATTCTTCTCAAGGCAACTTAAGTGGTTCTTTAGATTCAAAAAAAGAATAAGAATAGAATCTGTTGGCTCTTACCAAATTTTTGAATTTCATTTCTTTGATGAAAATGGAGAGATTCTGAAAGATTAAATTTTCATTTAAATCCTTTATTACATTTTTAGTATTTCCTTAAAATCTGCAAGTCACGAGGTGACTAAATGATATAAAAGCTGTTATGTACATCTTTTTGTCAAGTCACCCCGCGACTATCAGTCCATTAGATGGTTTGCTGCGGATTTAAGGGATTTGTTAATACTTGTTAATATTTAATTATATAGATATTAAAAATTGTACGTATGTTTTTAAAGTCACACTTAATTCTTAAATTTGACCTTTCTAATTTAATTTATAATCATGAAAAGAATAGCTTTATTAACAAGTATTTTATTTGTTTTTTATTACTGTGCATTCGCGCAAATTGTTGATCCCGTAAAATGGAAATATGAAAGCAAAAGTTCTGGTGAAGAAACTGCTGAAATTATTCTGGAGGCAAAAATTGATATGAACTGGCATTTATATTCCCAGTATTTTGACGAAGGAGGGCCTGTACGAACTACTTTCTATTTTGACGAATCGGATAAATATGAACTTATTGACAAACCAACTGAAAGTCCTGAACCGAAAGAAGTAATGGATGAAGTATTTAACATTAAAGTAAAATACTTTAGCAATAAGGCTACGTTTGTTCAAAAAATAAAAATATTATCAAAAGAGAGTTTTACAATTACCGGATCTATTGAATACCAGGTATGCCAGGATGATAAATGTGTTTATTTTAATCCTGAATTTAAAGTCAAAGTCAAAGGAATAGAAAATACCGGTGCAGCATTATCTGATCCTTTAACACCAACGGTAAATATTAATGAAGTAACTTCTACTCAAACACCTGAGGAAAGCAAATCAATTTGGGGCTTCTTTTTTTTAGCATTTATACTTGGATTAGCTGCAATTCTTACTCCATGTGTATTCCCAATGATTCCAATGACGGTTTCTTTCTTTATGCAAGGAAGTGAATCATCAAAATTTAATTCAATCGTTAAAGCTTTAATCTTTGGAATTTCTATTGTTGTATTGTATACGAGCATTGGGTTAATTGTTTCATTAACAAGTGCCGGAGCAGATTTTACAACTGGATTAAGTACACACTGGATTCCAAATACAATTTTCTTTGTATTGTTTTTAGCATTTGCCGCATCATTCTTTGGAATGTTTGAAATAATTCTTCCTTCCGGATTAGCAAATAAAGCAGACAAACAAGTTGATAAGGGCGGATTTCTAGCTTCATTTTTTATGGCATTTACATTGGTAATCGTTTCATTTAGTTGTACCGGTCCAATAGTTGGGGCTTTATTAGTAAAAGCTGCAGGTGGTGATGTCTTAGAGCCATTAATTGGAATGTTTGCATTTGGTTTAGCATTTGCTTTACCATTTACATTCTTGGCAATATTCCCAAGAATGTTAAAAAGTATGCCAAAATCCGGTGGTTGGATGAATGCAGTTAAAGTAGTATTAGGATTTGTAATTTTAGCATTCTCGTTAAAGTTTATTGCAAACATAGATCAAACATATCATTTAGGAATATTAAGTCGTGAAGTATATATAGCAATTTGGATGGTACTATTCATATTACTTGGTGTTTACTTATTAGGCAAACTAAAATTTTCGCATGACAGCGATGTACCTTTTGTATCAGTTCCTCGTTTAATTTTAGCTATTATTACTTTTACATTTGCATTGTACTTATTACCCGGATTATTTGGAGCAAATTTAAATGCCGTTTCAGCATTAATTCCTCCAAAATCAGCACAACAGTTTGATTTAACAAAAAATCAGGTTGTGAGTATTGCAAACTACGGAGATAATGTTCCTGGCTCCCTTTGTGAAACACCAAAATATGGTGATATTCTACATTTACCTCATGGACTTGAAGGCTACTTTGATTATGAACAGGGAATGGCATGTGCTAAAAAAACAAATAAACCTGTTCTTCTTGATTTTAAAGGCCATGCTTGTGCTAATTGTAAAGAAATGGAAAATAAAGTATGGTCAAATCCCGAAGTCCTAAAACGTTTAAGAAATAACTACATTATTATCGCCCTATATGTTGATGATCGTACTAAATTACCTGAAGATGAATGGGTAACTTCTACTTATGACGGGAAGGTTAAAAAAAACATTGGCAAAAAATATGCTGACTTTCAGATTTCAAAATACAACATCAATAGTCAACCATATTATGTTTTAGTAGATACCAATGGAGAAACATTAGTTGAACCCAGGGGGCATGATTTAAATGTTGATAACTTTATAAAATTCCTGGATTCCGGGATTGAAGAATTCAAAAAAAGATAAAAATAAGAAACTACAGAGAGCCGGCAAAAACCGGCTTTTTTTAATTATTGCTTTTTAAAAAATTGCATATATTCCGAAAGTACTTTTTTGCAAGATAAAAATTAATCGCTAAATTCGTCTTTTATTTAAAACTCCATAATTATGAAAAAGACAATATTAGCTATATTAATCCTAACAATAAATTCATTTTCATTATTAGCACAAGGCCAAAATAACTTAAAAACTAAGT
>DAOVYZ010000097.1 GCA_030635365.1 Bacteroidales bacterium | reverse complement strand
ATGATTCCTACAGCTTATGATGTTAGCGAAGTTGTAATAACAGCACTGGGGATTGAAAAAAAATCAAAGAGTTTAAGCTATTCAGCACAACAAGTAAATGCTGAAGAACTTACCCGGTCAAAAGATGTTAATATGATTAATGCTTTAGCCGGAAAAAGTGCAGGTGTTACAATTACTAAAAGTTCATCAGGTGTTGGAGGTTCTTCCAAAGTTATTATTCGTGGTAATCGATCAGCTTCAGGAAGCAATCAACCGCTTTATGTTATTGACGGTATACCTATTTATAATGCTTCTGCTGCACAGCCAACAACCTCAATTGGAGGTATTAATGATGCAGGGGCACGTGATGCTGGTGACGGCATTGGCAATTTAAACCCTGAAGATATTGAAAGCTACACCATCCTTAAAGGTGCATCTGCCTCTGCTTTATATGGTTCACAAGCAGCAAATGGAGTTATAATTATTACTACCAAAAAAGGAAAGGCAGGACAAACAAAAGTTGATTTTAACTCTAATACTACATTTGAAAGTGTTCTATTGGTTCCCGAACTACAAGGTAGCTATGGTCAAAGTTCAGGAGGTTATAGCTGGGGTACTGCAACAAGTAATTCGGGGCACGATCCTAAAGAGTTTTTTAATACAGGGCTCAATACAATTAACTCATTAAGCATAAGCGGAGGAAGTGAAAAAATGCAAACCTATTTCTCTTATGCTAATACTTCTGCTAAAGGTATAATAGATAAAAATGAGCTGAAAAAGCATAATTTTAATTTTAGAGAAACAGCTAATATTTTCGATAATCGAATTAAAATTGATGCCTCAGTTAATCTTGTAAATCAAAAAGTAAATAACCGCCCAATTCCAGGTGGATTCTATTTTAATCCTTTAGTCGGTTTATACCGTTTTCCAAGAGGAGAAGATATTACGGGATACAAAAATAATTTCGAAGTTTACAACGAAGGAAGGAACTTAAATGCACAGAATTGGCACAAAACTGTTGATACCTGGGAACAAAATCCATGGTGGTTAACAAAACGGGTGCCTAGTGAAGATATTCGAAACCGTATAATTTCTTCGTTAACTGCAAAAATTGATATTAATAACTATTTAAATGTTCAATTCCGTGGAAGTGCAGATTATACCGCAGATAAATACGAACAGCATATTTTTGCAACAACTACACCATCTCTTTCTGCAAGTAATGGAAATGGCAGGTATATTAATTTTGATAATAGCATTACACTTTTGTATGGAGACATCTTATTAAATTTTAATAAGAGCCTCAACAATATTAATATTAACGCTTCATTAGGAGCCAGTATCAATGATACAAAAATTCAAAGTACATTAATTGACTCCAGAGATGAAGGATTAGAAATAGCAAATGTCTTTAATTTGGGGAATATGCTAGGTATTGGATATCTTGAAGAAACTAAAGGCCAGGAACAAATGCAATCAGTATTTGGAACAGCTCAAATTTCTTATAAGGACTTCTTATTTCTGGATGTAACAGGCCGTAACGACTGGTCGTCAGCATTAGCTTATACAAACAGTGAAGAGTCCGGTTTCTTTTATCCTTCAATAGGATTAACCGGAATACTTTCTGACATGATATCATTCCCTTCAGCTATTAACTTTGGTAAAATACGTGTTTCATATAGTCAGGTTGGTAACTCAATCCCTCGTTTTTTGAGTTTTCCGACACACACAATAGGTGCCGGTGGAAGCTTGATTTACAATGCTGAAGCACCATTTGCCGATTTAAAACCTGAAATATCAAGCTCATTGGAATTTGGAACAGAATGGCGATTTTTGCAGAACATGATCACATTTGATTTTACTTACTATAAAACCAATACCGAAAACCAGTTCTTCCGTCTTCCTGCAGAGGCAGGATCCGGCTATTCCTGGTTTTATGTTAATTCCGGAGATATTGAGAATAAAGGGATGGAAGTTGTATTAGGGTTACACCCTATTGCAAAAACAGGCCTAAAATGGAAAAACTACTTTAATTTTGCAAGCAATAAAAATAAAGTTATTGAATTACATCCAGATATGAGTTTCTTTAATTTTGGAAATCAAACAAGTAATTCTTATTGGATGAGAATGGAAGAAGGTGGTGAATATGGTGATATATATGGTGTTGTATTTGACCGCAATGCAGATGGAAGTTTAATACTGGATGCTAACGGGCTTCCTACCAAAAGCTCAGACTTTGAAAAGATTGCCAACCCTAATCCAGATTTTTCTTTAGGTTGGAATTCTCAATTAAACTATAAAGATTTCGGACTAAGTATATTAATTGACGGGCGTTTTGGAGGCAATGTTATTTCTATGACTCAAGCTGATATGGATCAATATGGAACTTCAAAAGTATCAGCCGAAGCCAGAGATAAAGGTTATGTTGAATTTGAAGGGCAACAATTTACTGATGTAGAAGGTTTCTTTGGTATAGTTGGTGGACGTGATGGTATATCTGAATACTATGTATACGATGCTACAAATATTCGTTTGCGCGAACTTTCTTTATCTTATTCAATTCCTAATTCATTACTAAAAGGAACCAGGATAATTAAGAATGCCAGCATTTCACTTGTTGGACGTAATTTGTTTTTCTTATATATCGACGCACCTTATGACCCGGATGCTACCTTATCAACTGGAAATGATTTACAAGGAGTAGATGTATTTGGGATGCCAACTACACGAAGCCTTGGCTTTAATATGAAATTATCATTCTAAAACTAATTCATAGAAATTATGAAAGCAAAATATAAATTAATTTTAAATATACTTGTCATTTCATTTTTACTTATGGGTTCTTGCACCGATAAGTTTGAGGAAATAAATATTGACGAGAGAAAAGTAACCAATACTCAATTAGAGGCTGATTATTATTTTGTGGGAGGATTTTTTCCACAATTACAGCAAATGATTTATTGTAATTTCAATTGGGGGTGGGGTGTTAACTGGCCGTTCCAGATTATGCAGAATTTAAATGCCGATATTTATTCAGGCTATTTAATGACACCAACTCCATTTATCGGGAATGTAAATAATACGACATATGCTTTAGTAGATGGCTGGAACAAATCATTATGGGATTATACGTATGCTTACTTTATGACAGTAGCAAATCAAGTTGAAACTATTACTATAAAAGATTATCCTAATTTTTATGCAACAGCCTTGATCCTGAAAGTGCAAGCAATGCACCGGGTATCCGATATTTATGGCCCTATTATTTACACACATTATGGTGATTCAAATACAGGAGGCCAATTCGATTCTCAGCAAGAAGCTTATAATGCATTTTTTGAAGATTTGGAAACAGCCATTGATATTTTGGATACTTATATTACAGAAAATCCTGATGCAAAACCATTTGAAAAGTATGATCAACTATTTGGAGGAGACTATACAAAGTGGATAAAATATGCTAATTCTTTGCGTTTGAGATTAGCAATCCATATTGCTAATGTCGACCCACCAAAAGCAAAAATCGAAGCTGAAGCTGCAATGGCTAATAGTTATGGTGTTTTAGAATCTGATATTGCCCAGGTAAGCGGGAAAGGTTATACAAATCCTGTAAACGCAATCGCTAACTCATGGGGCGATATTCGAATGGGAGCAGTAATCGAATCAGTTCTTACAGGATACAATGATCCTCGTTTAAGTATCTATTTTACTCCAGCAGCGGATCAAGATGCTATTAATGGAGGATATACGTATAAAGGAATACGACAAGGTATTGAATTAACTGATAAAACGATATATCTTGATCACTCCAGTATTAACTTCAATTCTGAAACTCCGGGAATATTATTAACTTCAGCCGAAGTATATTTTTTACGTGCTGAAGGAGTAGTTCGGGGTTGGTCAAACATGGGAGGTACAGCAAAAGCTTTATACGAATCGGGGATTCAGGCTTCTATGGATCAATGGGGCGCATTAATTGGGGGTTATCTCTCCAATACAAACATAGCAGCACCTTATGTTGATGTTAAGCGAAGTGATAATGTTAACAACGTAGATGCCGGAAATCAATACATTACAAACGTATCACCAATATGGGATGAAGGTGCTGCAAATGAAACTAAACTAGCAAAAATATCTGTGCAAAAATGGATTGCTATATTCCCTGAAGGCATAGAAGCATGGACAGAAGTTAGAAGAAGTAGCTATCTAAATGTATTCCCGGTTGTCGTAAATAATAGCGGAGGAACAATCCTATCAGATCAATTTATTAGAAGGCTTAATTTTTCAGTAACAGAAAAAAGTGCTAATCCTACCGGATACGCTGAAGCTGTTACTCTATTAGGTGGTGATGATGACGGAGCAACCCCGCTATGGTGGGATGTTAATTAAAATGGAGATAAACACGAATCATCCATTTCCATAATCCTTTCCGATTTAATAATCGGGAAGGTTATATAATATGGTTTTAAATTTCCTTCTAAATTCTTAAAATGAATTTGTCAAACTTAACAAAGGTTGAGCAGCTATTTTTAGATCGTTCAGGAAGAAAAGGGTATACAACTAAAATTCCTTATATTATAGTACCTAATTTCCCAAACTTAGGGCTACTAACAGCTTTGCGATTTTTAGAGTGGGTAGATAAAAATCCTGAAGGTGTAATTAGTTTGCCTACAGGAAAAACTCCTGAGCATTTTATAAAATGGACTCAATATTTTCTTAATAATTGGGAAAACCCAAAGGTTCATAAAAAAATGGAAGAGAATGGGCTTTTTTTAGACAAAAAGCCTGTTCTTAATAACCTCCATTTTGTTCAAATAGATGAATTCTATCCAATAGATCCTAAACAGCATAATAGTTTTTATGATTATGTTCAGAATTTTTATATTAATGGATTTGGACTTAACCCTCATAATGCCCTACTAATAAATTCTAATAAAATAGAACTTGCGGAAGGGAAACATTTTAGAGAAATTTTTCCTGATAACAAGATTGACCTTACGCTGCGTCAAAGAGAAGCTATAGGTCAAAAAGAAAGGCTTCAAAAACAATCAATTTCTAAAATTGATAACTGGTGTATGCAATATGAACAGGCAATAAGAAAAAAAGGAGGCATAGGTTTTTTCCTTGGAGGTATAGGCCCGGATGGCCATATTGCTTTTAATACCAGGGGGAGTGACCACAATTCAACAACTCGCTTAACAGCAACAAACTTTGAGACACAAGCTGCCAGTGCAGGCGATCTGGGAGGTATCGAAATTTCGCGTAATCATTTAGTAATAACAATAGGGTTAAATACAATAACATATAATCCACTGGGTGTATCTATAATATTTGCTGCAGGTGAAGCAAAAGCTCAAATAATTAAAGATGCTTTGGAAAGTAATCCTGATAACCTTTACCCGGCAAGTGTTTTACATAGGCAAAAGAATGCCCGTTTTTATATAACTGAAGGGGCGGCTAACAAGCTAAAAGATAGTGTGGGCATATACTATACCGGTGGAAATTGGAATTTTGAAAAAACAACAAAAGCTATTTATGATTTATGCAAAAAAATAGATAAATACGCCCATAACCTTACTTTAAAAGATCTTCGACAGGATAAATATTGTTCACTAATACCTGATCTTAGCCTTGATAAGGTAAATGATGTAATTAAAGCAACTGAAAATAAGATAAAACAGGGTTTAAAAAATGTAAGCCATCAAACATTCCTTCATACAGGCCCTCATCATGATGACATAATGCTTGGTATTTTCCCAAATATCATTCGCCATCTTAGAACATCTTCTAATAGTTTACACTTTTCGGTATTAACCTCAGGATTTACTGCTGTCACCAACGAAATGATTAAACAACTTTTAAAAGATACTTTAAACTTTATTTCAATCGGTAAAATTGAAATGACTAAATACCCGGATTTTTTTAAAACCGGTTATAAATATAAGTGGGATAAAGATGTTAGCCACTATCTTGACAAAGTGGCGGATAAAAATGAAGATGGAAAATTAAGAGGACTATGTCATCGAGTTACCCGATCTTTAGTTGACATTTATCAATTAAAATCAGAAGAAGAACTTATAAAACAAATAATAAATAATATACAATTAATAGAAAACAGTTATGCCGGTGAAAAATCACCACCGGATATTCAGAGATTGAAAGGAATGTTACGAGAGTTTGAAGAAGAGCTTGTTTGGGCTCACTATGGTGTGCAAGTCAAAAACATTGAACATAAAAGATTAGGTTTTTATACCGGTGACATTTTCACTCAACAACCGGAACGTAAAAGAGATGTAGAACCTATTCTCGAAATGCTTAAAAGAATTCAACCTACTGTTATTAGTTTAGCCCTCGATCCGGAAGGCTCAGGGCCAGATACACACTATAAAGTTTTACAAGCCATCGCCGAAGCTTTGCGTCAATGGAGTAAAGAAAAAGATTTGACTAAATTAAAAATTATTGGTTATAGAAATGTCTGGTTTAAATTTCAACCGCATGAAGCTAATGTATTTACTCCTGTGTCTTTAAACTCTATGGCAGTGCTCGAAAGTTCTTTTAAAAACTGTTACATTAGCCAGGTAAATGCTTCTTTCCCAAGTTATGAATTAGATGGCCCCTTTAGTGAATTATCACAGAAAATATGGGTTGATCAATTCAAACAAGTACAATTAATTTTAGGTAAAGATTTCTTCTATGCAAATGAAAGCCCTAAAATAAGGGCTACGCATGGCATGGTTTTTCATAAAGAAATGAACCTTAAAGATTTTTTTAAGCATGCACGCGAATTAGAAGAAAGCATGGAAGGAGATTTTAGTAATCTATGTTAATACGATTTATAATGAATAAGAAAGAATCTATCAAACCAAAAAACCAATATTTAATACCATTAATAATAATAAGCATAATGTTTTTTGTTATTGGTTTTGGTGTTGGAATAAGCGGATTCCTGATACCTGCCCTAAAATCGGCATTTAATTTAACAACCAGACAATCTTATTTAATTACAACAGCC
Organism: Bacteroidales bacterium; assembly: GCA_030635365.1. Lineage (GTDB taxonomy): Bacteria > Bacteroidota > Bacteroidia > Bacteroidales > UBA12077 > UBA12077. The sequence goes on along the minus strand of DAOVYZ010000097.1, from coordinate 2,415 downwards.
ATTTTTTCTGCTTTTGTATTATTCGGCCGCCCTGCCATTGGATTAATAAAAATGATAGGCTATCGAAAATCTATGACAATAGCTTTTTTCATTATGGCTATTGGGATGCTATTGTTCATCCCATCAGCAAATAAAATTAGTTTTCCCTTATTTTTAGTAGCTTTATTTGTTGGAGGTATTGGCAGTACTGTGCTGCAAGCATCCGTAAATCCTTATGTAACAATAGTAGGGCCACAAGAAAGTGCTGCGATGCGATTGTGCCTGATGGGTATTATGAACAAAGCAGCATGGTGGGTAGCTCCTCTCTTTCTTGGAATATTTATTGATTTAAATGAAATAAACTTAGGAGACATTAATTTCCCATTTTATTTAGTTAGCGGTATTTTAATAATACTAGGGATATTTACATTCTTTTCCCCGCTCCCTGAAGTAAAAGCTGAAGGTGAAGATGAGGAAAATATCAAAACAGTACGTATATCATACTTAGACGATAAAAAAAGTATATTGCATTTTCCTCATTTATTACTAGGAGTTATAGCCTTATTTTTATACGTTGGCATTGAAACATTACTTATGGCTTCCGTTATTGATTTTGCAGGAACCTGTTTTGGTGATATCCCCAATTTAGAAAGGTATTCCAAATATGTAACTATCGGACTTGTTTCCGGCTATATTTTTGGTGTAATTGCTATTCCCAAAATTATTTCACAAACAAAAGCACTGATTTTATTTTCATTTATAGGAATAAGTTCAACAATAACATTAATTTTTTCTCCTCCAAATTTTGCATTTATTGCTTTACTACTTACAAGTTTTGCTAATTCACTTATGTGGCCGGCGATATGGCCTTTAGCAATAGCAGATTTAGGGCGTTTTACCAAATCCGGCACATCTTTACTTGTAATGGCTATTGTTGGAGGTGCTGTAATTCCTTATATTTTTGGATTTCTCGTAGATTTAGCAAAAGGCTTACAAGAAGTACCAACAATTATTCATTACCAGAAGGCATATTGGATTTTAATGCCATGCTATTTGTTTATATTATATTTTGCGATGCATGGGCATAAAATTCGCACTAAATGAATTAATCAAATAAGTTATTAGTTAATGCTTCTGATAGTATAACTTGTTTTATATATTTGTGCAGATTTTTTAAATATTTGAATTATAAAATTAATAATGCAAGATAAAGTTTTTATAGGAGTTGATATAGGTGGTACAAATATTATAGCTGGCCGCCTGGTAAATAATATTTTGGTTAAAAAAGTTGCTAAAAGTACCGGAGCAGGCCGTCCAAAACAAATGATCCTCGAAACATTATACAATGCTATCAGAGAAATATGGACAAACGATGTACTTGGGATAGGTATAGGCGTACCGGGATTTCTTGATGTAAAAACCGGAGAAATATTACAAATAAACAATATCCCATCTTTTTCAGGCCTTAATCTTATCAAAGAAGTTGTAAGAACTTTTAATGTACCTGTTTTCATTAATAATGATGCTAATTGTTTTGTGTTAGGAGAAAGTTGTTTTGGAGCAGGTATAAAATACAATAATATTATTGGAATAACCTTAGGAACAGGCTTAGGTGGGGGTATTTTAAACGAAGGAAGTATTATTTCCGGCATTTTTGGAGGTGCCGGGGAATTTGGCTGCATACCATATTTAGATAGTAATTTTGAAAACTATTGTAGTGGAAAATTCTTTAATAAATATGGAACAACAGGAAAGGAACTTTACCCTAAAGCTAAAACCGGGGATGTATTTGCCTTAAATACTTTTAGAGAGTTTGGCAAACATCTGGGAAACCTAATACGAGAGATAATGTATTTTATTGCTCCGGAAGTTATAATAATAGGGGGGTCAATATCTAAATCTTATAGTTATTTTAATCAAGCAATATTAGATTCATTTAATAATTTGCCCGAAAAACATTATAGAAATAATATTAATGTGATTAAAGCAGAATTGACTGATGCTGCAATTTTGGGAGCTGCAGCACTTGCTATTAATAATATTTCCAGTTTAAATCGGCATATTGAACATTCTGCATAAAGAAATTATTGAAAATTTTAATAAAAATCTCAAACTTCAAAATACAAATAATAAATAAAACCCAATAAATCAATTATATAAATTCGAAACAATTATTTTGATGTAACTAATCAGTATAGCTAATTGGCTGATAATTATAATAATATATTAACCGCAATGTACACAAAGAAAACACGCAAAGTTCGCAAAGTATTTAATATCAATGATAAAAAGTCTTTGTGTTCTTTACGACAATCCATTGCGTTCTTTGCGGTTAAGTGTTTTTTATTAAAAATTAAGATTTTTTATATTTTAAAACACACTGATTAGTTACATTTTGGTTATTGAGTATTAAAATTTGGAATTTATTTGTGATTT
>DAOVYZ010000083.1 GCA_030635365.1 Bacteroidales bacterium | reverse complement strand
TGCCATGGACCTGCGTTGGAACAGGACATCTTTTGAAGGGGATAGTGTTAATGCATTTTTAGCATGTTCTATGCGTGGTTTTCTAGAGGCAGGTCTGGAGCAACAATGGTTCTCTGAATGGTCAAAGAGAAGTTGCATATCTTCTTTTGAAGTATTTAACCGTTTGCAGGAGGATTATCCAACCTACCCGTTGCGAAGAATGACACTTGCAGAAAAATGCTTCCGTGAATTTAAAGCTTTAAATAACAAAGGAGCATCTCTTATTTTCAGTGCTCATAAAACAGGGAGCGATAATGATACGCTGGCTAAAGTTGTGTTAACCAAAAATAGTGACGGTAATATTATTATAAAAGGAGCTGAAGTTGATCAGGAAAAAATACAGTTTTTATCAGAAAGAGAACTTCAAATTCCTGTTAAAGACGATAAAATAGAAGGAATCATTGATAACGGACCTGAGAAAGCAGCTATTATTATTGAAAATGCTCTTTTAGCAACAGACTATAAACCATATGTCCCTCCGGATTACTTTATGAATGTTGAATTTAATCGAGGGGAAAGAAATATTTTAGTTACAGGGTCTGTATTGGAATCTTTAAACGGCGAAGTTAAATCTATTCATAACTTTCTTAATGTAGGTAAGTCAATAAAAATAGACTTTAAAGTATGGAATAGCTCCCTTACAATTGAAGGTGTTCTTACACTTGATAAAGATGCTATGGAAAAGAGTCGTTTATATGACAAATGGTGGAATAATGAAGAATTAACATATAGCAACAAAACCAGTTTGGTTTATTCAAGGGATATTTACAGGGAATTAAAGAATGGGAAAGATTCAAAATGTGCTAAAGGAAAAAATTTAGAAGATGCAACAGAAGAAACTCTTTTTGTAACAGAACCATCAAAAATAAATTTTATTGTTAACGGCAAAGAAGTCGAACTTTCAACAGTTTGTTATAAAACTGCGGAAGGAGAAATAAGGCATCTTTTAGATTATGAAAATGTGCCGGTGGTAAAAATAGATACATATAGTGCTATAAAAACAGAGGTTTTATGCAGGCTCACAGATTCTAACAGTAAAGCTATACCGAATGCATCGGTGAAATTAATAAATGCCGGAACTACAGCTATTACAATGCCTGATGGTTCATTTGTATTACCACCTCCTTCTGATGAAAGTTATGGAATAGACTCATTGATAATTGAGAAAAATAATGAAGAGTATGGCAGAGTAGCAGTTGACCTTACAGCACCGGGGATTGATGTTGTTAATATAACCAGTCCCAGGAAACATATGGAAGCAGTATGGTTGACACCGGATAGTTTAGATTATTTAGCTTCATTGCCACTTACAGATGAAGTGAAAAAACATATAAAAACTTACATTGAAAAGGGCGAGTTTGTATTAACTCCGTCAAGAATGGTTACAACTGAAAGTGGAGAAATAGCAGGATTTTATGCTTTTGATGCCCAAACAGGAGATATTACTAGTGTATTTGAGTCTGGTATAAATGGAGTGGTGAAGAATATGGCTGATGCTTATGATGATTTGGCAGATGATTTAACTGAATGGGCTAAGGATAATGGAAAAGATATGGGGAAAGAAGGTGTTGAGAATTTAATTGGAGCAGCGGGCATAGAAGGAGCGATGGCTGATGCAATGAATTCGTATTGGAGTGATGTAATTGATGCTATGGAATCAGGCGATGAAGTTAGCGGAATGATTATGGCTCTTCATTCATATAGAGGTGGCCTTGCTGCAATGTATGGCTACTCAGGGCATAGAATTGATCAGGATGATAAAACGAATCATACACAGGCTTTAATTAATACATTAAAAGATATGGATATGTGGGCAGGTAAGTGTGATTTCTTTGAGGGAACAGAATATGTGGGAGGAGATGATGTGAAAGATGCGGTAGAAGGATTAATTAATAATTTTTCCCCGGGATTTTCAGGCCCGGCAGCGAAAGCAGCTTTTAAAATGGGATATATCTCTGCTGTAATGGGCTTACATAAAGGATTTGGAAATCAGCCCGGAGTAAAATAAAAAAAAGTTACCAGAAAAAGATAACCCGGAAATTATTCCGGGTTATTGCATATTGTATTATTGGTATTTTGAATTTTGCGAAGTTTATTAATTTTAATTATTTTCACCAATTATTTAACAATAAAATATTGTGAGCTAACAAAACATGAGCTGATTTGTTAGTGTAAAACAAACCTTAACCATTGATATGAACGATACTATCTATAGTGTAATTACCGGGACAGGAAGTTATATTCCGTCATTACATGTTAGTAATGAGGAATTTTTAACAAACGAATTTTATGATGTAGAAGGAAAGAAACTGGAAAAAAAGAATCAGGATATAATTAATAAATTTCTTGAAATAACAACAATTGCAGAAAGACGGTATGTTACAGACAATCTGGTAACTTCTGATATTGCCTATTTTGCAGCTTTTGATGCTATCAAGTCTGCAAATATTGATAAAGAAGAATTAGATTACATAATTGTAGCACATAACTTTGGGGATGTAAGAAATGGTAATAATAGGACAGATATTGTGCCCAGCCTAGCTGCCCGGGTAAAGCATAAATTAGAAATAAAAAATCCCAATACTATTGCACATGATATAATTTTTGGTTGCCCCGGTTGGTTACAAGGTATTATTCAGGCAGATTATTTCATAAAATCAGGCGATGCTAAAAAGGTTTTAGTTATTGGGGCAGATGTATTATCAAGAATCTCTGATCCACATGATATAGATAGTATGTTGTATGCAGATGGTTCAGGAGCTGTTGTTTTGGAGGCTCAAAAAAGTAAGGGCCCTATTGGTATACTTGCGCATAAAACCCGTTCAGATACATTTTTATATTCCAAAATGTTACATATGGATAAATCATATAATCGGGAATATAAGAACGATATGTTTTTAAAAATGAATGGAAGAAGGCTTTATCAATATGCATTAGAAACAGTTCCTCAGGCTATACAGGATTGCCTTAAAAAGAGCAATACTGATCTAAGCGAAATAAAAAATGTGTTAATCCATCAGGCTAATGGTAAAATGGATGATGCCATATTAAAAAGGCTTTATAGTCTTAATAATTTAAATGATATACCCGAAAATGTAATGCCAATGACAATTGATTGGCTGGGCAACTCATCAGTTGCAACAGTACCTACTTTATTAGACCTTCTTCTTAAGGATAAAATGAAAGGGTATAAAATAAATAAAGGAGATAAACTTGTTTTTGCTTCAGTTGGTGCGGGTATGAATATAAATACTATGATTTATAAAATGTAGTTAAACTTCTCAAGGTATTCCTTATTTATAATTAAAATAAATAAGTATTTATGTTCTAAAACCTGACAAAAAACAATCCTTATTTTTTAAATACAATTAATTTTGTATCCGATTTCAAAATATTAAGAAAATCGGATGTCAAATTCTAAAGCAATCGAACATAAAGGGCGTATTGATTCTATTCAAGGGAATGAGATTAGCGTAAGCTTTTTGGCTATGTCCGGTTGTGCTTCATGTCACGCAAAAGGAGTATGCACTGCTGCAGATATGCAGGAGAAAAGTGTAGAGGTAATCGATTTTACAAATCAGTATCAGGAAGGAGAAGAAGTTAATGTTGTATTGAAACAATCACTCGGTTTCAGGGCTTTATTTTTAAGTTATGTACTACCATTTTTACTGGTTTTGTTTATTCTGATTATTTTAAGTGTAATTACAAAAAACGAAGCAATAGCAGGGATTGGAGCATTATCTGTTCTAATACCATATTATATAACATTATTTTTTTTAAAGGATAAGATTAGAAAAAAATTTACATTTACAATTAATAAAATAGACTAAAAATCTGAAAAATGAGTACAACAATTTTGTTTACTATTATTTCTCTCAGTGCGATTGGGGCTATAGCTGCAATAATCCTGTATTTTGTAGCACAAAAATTTAAAGTATATGAAGACCCGCGTATTGACCAGGTAGAAGAAATTCTGCCTGCAGCAAATTGTGGTGGTTGCGGTTATCCGGGTTGTCGTGGTTTTGCAGAAGCTATGGTAAAGGCTGATGATTTATCACCGTTTTATTGCCCTGTTGGGGGTAATGAAACGATGGCTCAGGCAGCTGAAATTTTGGGTAAAGCTGTAGAAGCCAAAGATCCACTTGTTGCTGTTGTTCGATGTTCGGGTTCACCTAATCATCGTCCAAGGGTTAATGAATATGATGGAGCTTCTTCATGTACTATTTCTTCGAGCTTATATTCAGGCGAAACAGGTTGCCAGTATGGTTGTCTTGGTTTAGGTGATTGTGTTGATGTATGTGATTTTGATGCAATTTACATGGATCAGGAAACAGGTTTGCCGGTGGTTATTGACGATAATTGCACAGCCTGTGGAGCTTGTGTTAAAGTATGTCCTAACGATATCATTGAACTAAGAAAAAAGAATAAAAAAGATCGTAAGATATTCGTTTCATGCGTTAATATGGACAAAGGCGGAATTGCAAAGAAAGCATGCGAAGTTGCCTGTATTGGTTGTAAAGCTTGTGTTAAAGTTTGTGCTTACGACGCTATTACAGTTGAAAATTTTCTTGCATACATCGATCCAAACAAATGTAAACTTTGCAGAAAGTGTGTAGAAGTGTGTCCTACAAATGCAATTCTTGAAATAAATTTTCCACCACGAAAGGTGAAACTTGAGACAGAGAAAGCAACAAAAGCTGAACCTGCAAAAACCGAGACTAAATAAAACTGATTAGAATGACATTCTAAAGTTTAAACTAATAAAAACAAGGAGGGATACAGTGTTAAAAACATTTCCAAAAGGTGGTGTTCATCCGGCAGAAGGTAAGTATTCTGCTGGTAGTGCTATTGAGGCATTGCCACTTCCAAAAATAGTATCAATACCAATTGCACAACATATTGGTGCTCCCTCTAAACCTATTGTTGCTAAAGGTGACAAAATAAAGGTGGGAGATAAAATTGCCGAAAGCGCAGGATTTGTATCAGCGAATATACATTCTTCAGTTTCCGGAACAGTTGTTAAAATTGACAATGTTCTTGATTCTTCTGGATATAAACGTCCGTGTGTTATAATTGATGTTGAGGGTGATGAATGGAATGAGGGTATTGATAAATCTAGTCTTATTAAGAAAGAGATTAGTTTAACTGATAAAGAAATCATTAATAAAATTAATGAATCTGGTATAGTAGGACTGGGTGGAGCTACATTTCCATCTCATGTTAAGCTATCGGTACCTGATGGTAAAAAGATAGATGTTCTTATCATTAATGGTGTTGAATGTGAGCCTTATTTAACTTCAGATCATCGCTTAATGCTTGAGAAAGCTGAAGAAATGTTAATAGGTATTCAAATCTTAATGAAAGCACTTAGCGTTAATATAGCCTTAATTGGGGTTGAGAATAATAAACCGGATGCGATTTCTCATCTGCAAAATGTAGTTAAAGAATATCCGGGTATCGAAGTTCATGCATTGAAGGTTCAATATCCTCAAGGGGGAGAAAAACAATTGATAAAAGCTTTAATAAATCGCGAAGTGCCTTCAGGAGCTTTGCCTCTTGATGTAGGAGCTGTTGTTCATAATGTAGGTACTGCATTTGCTGTTTATGAAGCGGTTCAAAAAAATAAACCTCTATTTGAACGGGTAGTTACTTTAACAGGGGAATCGGTAAAAAAACCTTCTAATTTTATGGTACGTATTGGTGCACCTGTGACAGATTTGGTTGAAGCTGCAGGTGGTTTACCTGAAGATACAGGCAAAATTATTAACGGTGGCCCTATGATGGGTAAGGCTGTTAATTCTCTTGAAGTTCCGGTTGTAAAAGGAACATCAGGAATATTGATTATGCCGGCTGAAGAATCGAAGAGGAAAAAAGAAAGCAATTGTATCCGATGTGCAAAATGTGTTTCTGTATGCCCACAGGGTTTAGAACCTTTTCTTTTAAATAAATTAGCTCAATTAGAGATAAATGATAAACTGGAAACCGGTGGTGTAATGGATTGTATTGAATGTGGTTCATGTGCTTATACTTGTCCTGCAGGATTACCATTATTAGATTACATCAGGTTAGGAAAATCCAGAGTAAGTCAAATCATAAGATTAAGAAAACAGTAATGAACAAAACAATTACAATATCACCATCTCCTCACGTGTACGAGGACACAACGGCAAAACGGCTGATGTTCGATGTGGTTATTGCCATGCTGCCTGTTTTGGCATTCTCAATCTACTTTTTTGGAATGGGGGCAATAATTGTGACTTTAACAGCGGTGGTTTCGTGCTTAGCTTTTGAATGGCTAATTCAAAAATTTCTACTTAAACAAGAACCAACAATATCTGACGGTTCTGCTTTAGTTACCGGGATATTATTAGCATTTAATGTTCCTGCAAATCTTCCAATAGGAATTATTATTATAGGTAGCTTAGTTGCTATTGGGGTTGGCAAAATGTCTTTTGGAGGGTTAGGAAACAATCCTTTCAATCCAGCGTTAGTTGGGCGAGTATTTTTATTAATATCTTTCCCTGTGCAAATGACAAGCTGGTCAATGCCAACAGGTTTTAGTAATAGTTATACTGATGCTATTACTGGTGCTACACCTCTTGGAGTTATGAAAGAAGGAATTGGAGCAGGGGAATCAGTTTCTGCAATAATGGATAAGATACCTAGCCATATGGAACTTTTCTATGGTCATATGGGAGGATCAATGGGTGAGATTGCCGCTTTGGCAATAATGATAGGATTTGCATATTTGCTCATACGTAAAGTTATAACCTGGCATATTCCTGTTTCGATAATTGCAACAATAACAATATTTACTGGAATATTATGGCTGGCAAACCCTGAAGCAAATGCTGATCCATTATTTCATTTACTAACTGGAGGTGTTATGTTAGGTGCAGTATTTATGGCAACCGACTATGTTACATCGCCAATGTCGGTAAAAGGGATGTGGATATTTGGAATAGGTATAGGAGTGATTACAGTTCTTATTCGTGTTTATGGATCTTATCCTGAAGGTGTTTCATTTGCAATTTTAATTATGAATGCATTTGTTCCACTAATTAACTCATATATTAAACCAAAGCGTTTTGGAGAGCTTAGAAATGATTAATGACTAATTATTTTCTTTGCGTCTTAGCGGCTTTGCGAGATAAAGTATAAACAGAAAAGAATTAATAATAAGTCAATAATCATTAGACATTAAAAAAAAATAATTAAATAATATGGCTAAAAAAGAATCTACATTTGTAAGTATGTTGCTAACACTGTTTTTGGTAACATTTGTAGCATCAGCTGCACTTGGGTATTTGTACGAATTAACAAAGGGCCCTATTGCAGAAAGTAAACTTGCAAAACAAAATAATGCTATTATGCAGGTTGTTCCTGAATTTGATAATGAACCAGGGAAAGAAGCGTATAAAATTGATGTTGAAGGAGGAGTGCTTGAGCTTTTCCCGGCAAAGAAAAGCGGTGAATTAGTTGGTACAGCTGTTAGCACATTTACTAATAAAGCATTTAGTGGTAGTTTTAAAATTATGGTTGGGTTTCTACCCGATGGAACTATTCATAATATATCTGTATTAGAACATAAAGAAACTCCTGGTTTAGGAGATAAAATGCAAAAAAGCAAATCTGATTGGAGTGTCCAATTTAATGGAAAAAATCCTGCTAACTTTATGTTAAAGGTAACAAAAGATGGCGGTGAAGTAGATGCAATTACTGCTTCTACTATTAGCTCCAGAGCATTTTGTGATGCTGTTGATAGAGCATACAAAGCATATATGAAAGGAGGTAAAAAATGAGTCAATGGAAAAATTTTAGCAAAGGATTTTTTAAGGAAAATGCAGTATTTGTATTATTTCTTGGATTGTGTCCGACATTAGGTGTTACTACATCTGCAATAAATGGATTAGGTATGGGATTGGCTACCACTTTTGTATTAGTTATGTCAAATCTGGTGGTTTCATTAGTTAAATCTCAAATTCCAGATAAGGTTCGTATTCCTTCTTTTATTGTAATTATTGCATCTTTTGTAACAATGGTCGAGTTGCTTATGCAAGCATATGTACCTGCATTATTTGAACAATTGGGATTATTTATACCTCTAATTGTTGTAAACTGTCTTGTATTAGGGAGAGCCGAAGCTTTTGCTTCAAAAAATAGTGTATTTTCATCAATTATTGATGGATTAGGAATGGGATTAGGATTTGCAATGGCTTTAACTATCCTTGGTGGAGTTCGTGAAATATTAGGAAGCGGTTCTATTTTCGGATTCAAATTTATTGAGGGAGATGGAATGTTAGTGTTTGTATTAGCACCGGGTGCATTTATTGCATTAGGCTACCTGATTGTCCTGATAAACAAAATCAATAAGAAAACGGCTTAAATAAATTACTATGGATTATATCATTATCATCATATCGGCAATATTTGTAAATAATATAGTATTAAATCAATTCTTTGGTATATGCCCTTTTATAGGAGTTTCAAGTAAAGTTGAAACTTCTGCTGGAATGGCAGGGGCAGTTACCTTTGTAATGGTTATAGCAACTATTGTAACATATTTGTTACAAAAATATGTTTTAGATGCATACGGAATTGCTTTTATGCAAACCATTACTTTTATTTTTGTAATAGCCGCTCTGGTTCAGTTGGTTGAGATTATTCTAAAGAAAGTTAGTCCTGCTTTATATCAGGCTTTAGGTATTTTTTTACCTTTAATTACTACAAACTGTGCTGTATTAGGAGTTGCTATTTTAGCTGTACAAAAGGATTATAATTTAATGGAAAGCGTTGTTTTTGCTATATCAAATGCAATTGGATTTGGATTGGCATTAATTATATTTGCCGGATTGCGGGAGCACATGGATATGGTTAACATCCCAAAAGGAATGAAAGGAGTGCCTATAGCATTTGTTGTTGCAGGTTTGTTAGCATTAGCATTTATGGGATTTGCAGGATTAGTATAAAATTAGAAAAATATTATATATACTTAGAGTAACTGTATCAGTTGCTCTTTTTTGTTTCTAATTTTAATATATGTACTATTTTTTTTATATTGTGGCGTTAATTAACTAACAATGAAGTATACAAAGTATACAATAATCCTTTTCGTATTAATCCTGACTACTACTACGCTTTTTTCTTTCGAAAAGGGAAGTATATATTTATTTAACTCTTGTTTTAATAATATACAAACATCAAATGATATTATAAATGTTGGATTTTTTGGATTTTTAGTAAAAGCTAAATACCAGGTAATATTTTTCAGTTTTATTATATTATTATTCGGAATGGTAATTTATGTTTTAACTCTTGCCAGGAAAAAGAAAGAAGAAAAAATTAAAGAATATATTAACAATATTGAGACAGACTTTAAAAAACTAAAATTAAAAAATGAGGGTTTAGAAGTTACAAACAGATTAATAAAATCATTTTTGGCAAATATTTCACATGAACTAAGAACTCCATTAAATGGAATTATAGGATTTTCGGATTTAATATTGGATAGTGAAAATATTGATGAGAATGAAAAGAAAAAAAATATTAAAATTATTAAGAGAAGTGGGCAAACTGTTCATGAATTAATTGATAATTTGATAGAATTATCAAAAAATAAGGCACAACAATTGAAAATAGTATATACAGAGTTTAGGTTAAATGAACTGCTTGATGAAATAACTGATGTATTTATTGCTGAAAGAAATACTAATAATAAAACCAGTATTGAAATAATTCTTGAAAAAGAATTTGATGATAAAGACTTTGTATTTTATTCAG
>DAOVYZ010000472.1 GCA_030635365.1 Bacteroidales bacterium | reverse complement strand
GGATTTTGAAAGTCAATTTTCAAGTCCCGATTACTGGTATGAAGAAAGATCTTTGGATTCAGTAGGATGGGAATTCAAAACAGGTGGATTTGCAGGAATTATTGATACTGCATATGAAGGTAGTGTAAATGCATATTATAAAAATGATTCCGGAGAGATATCGAGATTGGTTCTACCAAGATTTAATCTTGCAAGTTATTCAAATGCATTGCTTTCTTTTTATCTTAATATGCAAGCATTAAATAATGATGTTCATAATTTAAATATTCTGTATAAAGATGCTGATTCAACAAACTGGAAAGTTATAAGAACTTATGATACCTATTACCCTGAATGGGAAAAACAAAATATTCCCTTACCAAATTTAACCAACAATTATCAAATAGCATTTGAAGGAATAGGGCTTGGTGGTTTTGGAATTTGTTTAGATAGTATTTCTTTAATTGAAGACATGAATTATATTGAACCTGTTTTCGATTTAAATAAAGACTCTATCTGCTTATATGATAGTATTGAATTCTCAACTACATTAGACGGTTCTTATGATTTAAAATGGGACTTTGGAGAAAATGCCATCTATGATACATTATATGGCCCGGGGCCTCATTGGATAAAATATTCATCAAATGGAATTAAACAGATTAAGTTAACAGTAAACAATACATATACTAAAATTATAACTGATACCGTAAAAGTATTTGCTTTCCCCAATGCCAGCTTTACAGCTAATCAGGATATATTAACATCAAGTTCCTTACATGGCAACCAATGGTATCTTAATGGAAAGGTAATAAATGGTGAAACTGATACAATATATACCGTAACGGAAAATGGGAACTATCATGTTGAAGTAACTAACAGTTTTAATTGTGTTTCAGTTTCAGAGAGTCAATATATTATTGTTGATAATGTGGAAGAAATCTTTATTGAAGAAGAATTCAATAATAATAACAAAGAAGCCATTATTGTATTACCAAATCCCAATGATGGTGGATTTAGAATTCAATTTAATTTAGATGATAAGATAAGTAAATTTGATTATAACATAGTTGATATTACAGGAAAGATAATAAAAACTGGCATATTAAATTCAACAAAACGGAATGATATAAAATTAATTAATCCAATTAGCGGCATATATTTTATTCATATTTACACTTCTAATAATTATTATACTACGAAAATTCTCATAAAAAAATAGAGTTACTTACATAACTCTATTTTATTCTTAACATTATATTTATACTACTTTACATTGTCAATAGCTACTTTTAAAGCTTTCTCAAGCATTTGAACATCAGGCTCCGGTATAAAGTTATTTTTCATCATCATATCAATTGTGCCTCTGGTCTGTTTAATATCATCCATAGTACGTTTAAAAACTTCATCCCATGTTAATTCTATTCTTGCCACCCCATTCTTAATAGCTTCTATTGCTACATCAGCAGCTTCATGAGCAAATACCTCTGTTTCGTCCATTTTAGGCATAATACAATCTGGATTGATTCCATTCTTTTCAGCGTAATTTGCCATTGAATAAGCAGCTGTAACAGCCATTTCATCAGTAATTTTTCGTGCTCTAACTAATAATGCTCCTTTCAAAATTCCGGGAAATCCTAACGAATTATTTACCTGATTTGGGAAATCTCCTCTCCCAGTAGCAACTATATATGCTCCAGCCTCTTTTGCTGCATATGGATATATTTCAGGTACCGGATTAGCACATGCAAAAACTATTGGTTTTGTGCCCATACCTCTAATCCATTCCGGTTTTACTTCGTTTGGTCCTGGTTTACTTAGTGCTATAAGTACATCCGCTCCTTTACAAGCCTCCTCAACATCATTTATTTTCTTAGGATTTGTTTTTTCACAAAGTTCCCATTTTCGATAAAAACGAGAATCTGCTTTTATGTCTTCGCGATCTTTATGTAATCCTCCTTTTGAATCAAATAGAATCATTTTTTCAGGATCTGCTCCGGTTTGAAGAATCAAACGAGCAATTGTCGCGTTTGAAGCTCCCGCACCATATAAAACTACTTTAACATCCTTTATATCTTTTTCTACAATTTTTAAAGCATTAATTAAACCTGCAACTGTTACCGAGCCTGTTCCTTGAGCATCATCATGCCATACAGGAATATCACATTCCTCTCTCAATGTATCAAGAACTTTATAACAGTTTGGTTGAGAAATATCTTCTAGATTAACTGCCCCAAAACTAGGCTGTAACATTTTTACAAATTCTATTATTTTATCAGGATCATGCTCACCTTTTTTATTATAACTATCAACACAAAGAGCAACAGCATCCACTCCTGCAAGATATTTCATTAAATAAGCTTTCCCTTCCATTACTCCCAGCCCTCCCGAAGGTGTGCAATCTCCATCTCCAAGAACTCTGGTAGAATCAGATACAACTGCAACCATATTACCCCGATTTGATAAATCAAACGATGTGTCATTATCATCGCGGATAGAGGTAGAAATTTTTGAAACACCCGGAGTATAATATACATTGAACCAGTTAAAACCATAAATTCCGGCTTTTGGTAATGTTTGTATTTTACCCCCGTAGAACTTGTGACTTGATAGTGCAAGTTCTTTTAAAAAAATTGTTTTTGCTTTTGCAATTTGCTCCTGAGAAAAACTTTCAGGGAAAAGAGAATCTAGATTTTTAAGAGACAGATCGATTTGTGACATAGGAACCTCCATATTTTGATTATTATTTATAAGCTGATTTAGAACTTGAAAAGTATAAAAAACAAATTTAAGAAATATTTTGCCTGAAAAACATGCGAAATGTCTTTATAATTAAATAGTTATTATGTTATATAACATTTAAAAAATTTGATTAAGGAAATACTTCAATAATTAGTCTGTTTGTTGTTCTGGCTCCTTATCAGATATTTCATAATGTTGCAGAGGGTCTTTACTTATTTCTTGGAATTCCGCTCTATTTCTAGCTATATCACAAGCCAGGTAAATAGCATTCCTAAATGATACCTCTGAAGCTTTTCCTAAACCGGCAATTTCATATGCTGTACCGTGTCCGGGTGATGTCCTAATAAAATC
>DAOVYZ010000392.1 GCA_030635365.1 Bacteroidales bacterium | reverse complement strand
ATTCGAGTTCCGTCTCCCGCTCAAAATAAAAGATTGCCCTGAAAAAGCAATCTTTTTTACTTTATGAGATATTTTGTTTACATATTAAAATCTGAATGCTTAGGAAAGTTCTATATTGGACAAACCCAAAACATTATAGATAGAGTGAATAGGCATAACTCTGGACAGGAAAAGTATACTTCGAAAGGCAAGCCATGGGAATTAGTATTTTTTACAACTACTATTTCTAGAGCTGAAGCAATGAAATTGGAAAGAAAGATTAAAAACTTCAAAAGTCAAAAAAGAATCATAGAATTTATTGAAAAAGAGGTAAGTAAGGGGCGTGGATCCCGAAAAATATAAAATTTCCAATTTTATTCATTTTTCGAGGATGCTCGAATTTCATCCCAAACTATGTTTGGGGAAATTCAGCATTCGAGTTCCGTCTCCCGCTCAAAATAAAAGATTGCCCTGAAAAAGTAATCTTTTTTTCATTATTCAGAAATTATATTCAAACAAAAGCGTATTATCAAAAAAGAGCCTGAAATTCAGGCTCTCAACAAAATATCTATTTCTTTTTAGGTGGTTTATATCCTTTCTTTTTAGCAGCCTCTTCGAGCCTTGCCTGCCACTTTGATTTTTTTACAGTCTTTTTCTTATTTTCATGTAGTTTCTTTAAAATAGCATCGTCATCAACAAAACGCCTTATAAATATAGTTTGGCCTAATGTAAATACATTAGATAAGAAGTAATAATAACTCAAGCCTGCTGAATACCTGTTAAACATGAATAATAACATTACAGGCATCATGTATGTCATCATAAACTTCATACCAGGCATTTGTTGATTTGTATCCCCCATTTGGCCTGTATTTAATCTAGATGAAAATACCAAAGCTACCGCCATTAAAATGGTAAATAAACTAACATGGTCACCATAACCAAATGGTACGGTAAATGGCAAATCCAATATTGAATCATACGATGATAAATCATCTGCCCATAAAAATGCTTTCTGTCTTAACTCAATTGATGTAGGAAAGAACCTGAACATTGCAAACAAAATAGGCATCTGTACTAGCATTGGCAAACATCCTCCCATGGGATTTACACCCACCTTTTTATACATTGCCATTGTAGCTTGCTGCTTTTTCATAGCATCTTCCTTCTTAGGAAACTTTTTATTTATCTCTTCAATTTCAGGCTTAAGCACACGCATCTTAGCTGTTGATAAATACGATTTATATGTTAATGGGAATAATACTACCTTTATAATAATAGTAAGCAATAGAATTATCAGGCCATAATTTGAAATAAATTTCCCTAAATAGTTAAATACAGGTATAATGACAAATCTATTTATCCATCCAAAAATTCCCCACCCTAAAGGAAGAATCTGTTCAAATTCCAAACCCTGCTTTTTTAAAGTTTTAAAATGGTTTGGCCCAAAATAAAATGACATTGGGACAGATGACTTTGGTGAATATTCAAATGGTATTCCAATAGTGGATTCAAAGTATTTTAGATATTTCTCAGATTCCTCAATACTTTTAAACTCAATAACAGCATTTGCAAAAGAATTATCTGCCACTAATATTGATGAAAAGAACTGTTGTTGAAAAGAAACCCATTTTAATTGTGTATTTAACTCCTCGCTACCACCATCCTTGCCTCTTGAAGATAATGTATTTACCTCATCCTGGTAATATTTATACCCCATAGTTGTATACATATTCTCATTCTTAGCACCTTTCTCCTGTTGTGGTGAATACATTGCCCATTTCAGGTCAATAACACTTAAATTGCTTGACATCACTTCATTAATCCCAACAAAATTAATATCAAAATCAACCATATAACTTTCCGGGTTCAAAGTATATACATATTCAATATACCTGTTTTCACCTGCATAAAGTCTCATTTTTACAGATTGGCTGTTCTTTTCAACAGGCACAAAAAACAAATCATTGGTAATGATACTTCTGTTTTCTGAAAAGAAGTTTAACCCAAAGATTGTTGAATCTCCATCAAATAGAACGAGTGGTTTTTGAGTATAGGTTTTATAATTTTTTAATTCAACAGAATATATTCTACCACCTTTATTACTAATTTTAACTTTTAATAATTCGTTTTCAAGAACAGTATATCCTTGCTCACCCTCAGCGGCAGCAGCAAAACTTCCATACATACTTATCAACTGACTTTTGTTAGATGCATCTTCTTCCTCTACAGCAACAGTAATATGCTCATCCTGAATTTGAACTGCTTGTATTTCCTTTTGTTGCGACAATTGCTGTAAACGAACTTGCTCCAATGAGTCCTTTTTATATTTTGCTGCTTCAATTTCTTCCTGCGAAGGTTTGTTTAGTTGTGTCCAAAGAATTAAAATACCTGCAATAACAATAATTCCTATGATCGAATTCCTATCCATTTTGTTTTTCTTTTCTACAATTTATTATATTACAAAAATAATAAAATATATTACCTGTTTGTGTTTCAGTTTTACTCTTTACTTATCTCCTTAACAAATTCTACAAACAGAGGATGTGGATTAACAACAGTACTCCTATATTCAGGATGAAACTGAACTCCAATAAACCATCTGTGTTCCGGCATTTCCATTATTTCAACCAATCCTGTATCAGTATTATGCCCTACCGGTTTCATTCCGGCTTTTTCAAACTTGTCTATATAATCATTATTAAATTCATATCTATGCCTATGCCTCTCCTGTATATGCTCGACATTATATATTTCATAAACTTTCGAATCTTTTTTAATATCACAGGGATAAGAACCCAACCTCATCGTACCACCTTTCTCTGTAACTCCTTTTTGTTCTTCCATAAGGTCTATTACTGCATTTGTGGTTGTACGCCTCACTTCAGAAGAATCAGCATCCTTTAATTCAAGAATATTTCTCGCAAACTCAATTACTGCACATTGCATTCCTAAACATATTCCCAAAAATGGAATATTATTTTCACGCACATATTTAACGGCAGTAATTTTCCCTTCAACTCCTCTCTGTCCAAAACCAGGCGCAACAACTATTCCTTGGATATTTTTGAACTTACTGGCTACATTTGCTTCTGTTATTTTCTCGGAATGAATGCACTCAACATTAACTTTGCACTCATTAACAGATCCAGCATGAATTAATGATTCCATAATAGATTTATAAGAATCGGGCAATTCAATATATTTTCCTATTAAACCTACTGTTATTTCTTTCTTAGGATTTTTTAACCGATCAATAAACTGTTTCCATTTTTCAAGCTTTGGCTCTTCATTTTTCGGAAGATTTAGTTTCCTTAAAACTGTTATATCAAGCTTTTCATCTTTCATTAAAAGTGGTACTTCGTAAATGGTAGAAACGTCTATTGACTGTATCACAGATTCTATATCAACATTACAGAATAATGCTACTTTCTTTTTTATATCTAAGTTTAATGGATGTTCCGAGCGTAAAACCAAAATATCCGGCTGGATACCATTTTCCAACATTAACTTAACTGAATGCTGAGTTGGTTTGGTCTTTAATTCTCCTGATGCAGATAAGTACGGAACTAATGTTAAATGAACAAATAAACTATTTTGCGGCCCAAGCTCCCATTTTAGCTGTCGCACAGCCTCAATATATGGTAATGATTCTATATCACCAACAGTTCCACCAATCTCTGTTATAACCACATCATAATTATGCTTCTTACCTAACAACTTTATATTTCGTTTAATCTCATCGGTGATATGAGGGATTACTTGTACAGTTTTTCCAAGATAATCACCTCTGCGTTCTTTGTTTATTACTGTTTGATATATTCTACCGGTAGTAACATTATTAGCCTGTGAAGTAGGTAAATTAATAAATCGCTCATAATGCCCTAAATCAAGGTCTGTTTCAGCACCATCTTCTGTAACATAACATTCACCATGCTCATACGGATTCAAGGTTCCTGGATCAACGTTAATATATGGATCTAATTTCTGAATAGTTACAGAATATCCCCGTGATTGCAATAATTTTGCTAATGAAGCAGAAATAATTCCTTTACCTAAGGAAGAAGTAACTCCTCCTGTTACAAATATGTATTT
>DAOVYZ010000281.1 GCA_030635365.1 Bacteroidales bacterium | reverse complement strand
TTAAAGTATTTTATTATTCCGTTTATTGGAAACCAATTTATATGTATATTCCACACTGACATAAATATTGAAACTTGTATGCGTTTTTCTTTAAAATATTCATCTTCATTGGTTTCTTCAATTACCATTACTGTTCCATCGGCTGGTGCATAAACAGTATTTTCATCTGTTATTAACTGACGGGTTGGCTTACGAAAAAAGCGAATTATAAACATAAAAAATGAAAAAGAAGCTATTCCCAAAACCCATGTTACTATTGGGTGTGCAGAAATAAAATAGTATAACAAAAAATTTATTATACCCAGTATAACAAAAAATAAAGCTACAATTGAGCGTCCTTCCTTGTGAATTGTCATTACTAAAATTAATTAAAGATTAATGAATGAGTTGTAAATATACATAAAATAGAGGTAACGTAAATAAGACTGCATCAAACCTGTCTAGTAAACCTCCATGGCCCGGCAAGATACTTCCTGAGTCTTTTTCGTCTATGTTTCTTTTAAAAGAAGACTCAACCAAATCACCGTAAGTGCCAACAACTGATATTAGTACTGATAATATAGCCCATTGAAAAAAACTAAGTTCTGTGTAGAAAATAGATATAACGTATGCTATTCCAATACTTGATAATGTTCCACCAATAAAGCCTTCCCATGATTTTTTTGGTGAAATTCGTTCAAACAATCTATGTTTACCAAAGGATATCCCAAAAACATAAGCCAACGTATCATATGCCCAGGTTAAAAATAAAAAGCCAAGTAACAGGTGAAAGTTATAATCCGATGTTCCTTTTGAGATAACAATATAACTGGCAAATGAGAGAGGTACAGCAATATATAATATCCCTAATATAGTAAATCCTACATTAACAAAAACATGTTCGGATTTTCGATATAATTCGATAATAAAAATGCTAATTATTAAAGGAATAATAAGCAAAAATACTTCTGACCCGATTATATCAATAACAAAAAAATAATTAACAGCAAAAATCACTGCTCCAACTATTATTCCATAAACCTTTAAAGGTTTATACTTTTTCTTTTCAGCCAATGTATAGAACTCATACATTGCTCCAATAGTTATTAGCTCAAATAAGATAAAAAAACTTAATTTGTCTAATGCAATAGCTCCTATTACCAGAACTAAAAATATAACTCCTGTTATTGTACGTTGAACTAAATTACTCAATTTAAATATTTTATTCCAAAAGTTTTATTATTCTTTTTCTTCAGGATTTTCTTTATTCACTTTGTCTTCTTTCTTATCTACCTGGATTTTTGCCCTTTTCTTTGCTAATTCTTTTTTAGCTTCAGCTTCTTTTTCATGTTGTGTTTTCCATGGGCGTTTACCAAAAATTCGTTCAAGGTCTTCCGAAAATATAACCTCTTTTTCTAAAAGTATTTCTGCTAACTGAGTTAATTCTTTTTTGTGCTTCTTTAATATTTCAAAAGACCTTGTATAGGCTTTCTCAACTATATCTTTAACCTCTGTATCAATTAATTCAGCAGTTTTCTCACTATAGGGTTTGGTAAATGACATATCTGATTGCCCAGAAGAATCATAGAAGCTAATGTGTCCAACTTTATCACTCATTCCAAAATAAGCAATCATGGCATAGGATTGTTTTGTGATTTTCTCCAAATCATTCATTGCACCTGTCGATATTTTTCCAAACATCAATTCTTCTGATACTCGCCCTCCAAGAGCTGCACACATCTCGTCTAATAATTGGTCACGTGTTGTTATCTGCCTTTCTTCGGGCAAATACCAAGCTGCTCCCAGTGCACGCCCTCGTGGTATTATTGTGACCTTAACCAAAGGGTGTGCATGTTCAAGTAACCAACTAACTGTTGCATGACCTGCCTCGTGAAACGCAATTGTTCGCTTTTCATCTTTTGTTATAATTTTTGTTTTTCGTTCAAGCCCTCCAACAATTCTATCTACTGCATCAAGAAAATCCTGCCGTTCTACCTTTTTCTTATTTTTTCGTGCTGCAATTAATGCTGACTCATTACATACATTCGCAATATCGGCTCCTGAGAAACCGGGTGTTTGCTTAGCTAAAAACTCTATATCTAAATTCTTTTCAAGTTTTATTGGCTTCAGGTGCACATTGAAAATATCTTTTCTTTCATTAATATCAGGCAATTCCAGATGAATCTGACGATCAAAACGCCCGGCTCTCATTAAAGCTTTATCAAGAATATCGGCACGATTTGTTGCTGCCATTATTATTACCCCAACGTTGTTACCAAAACCATCCATTTCAGTTAATAGCTGGTTAAGTGTATTTTCTCTTTCATCATTTGCCCCAAAATTTGGATTTCTTCCCCGAGCACGCCCAATTGCGTCAATCTCATCTATAAAAATAATACATGGTGCTTTTTCCTTTGCTTGTTTAAATAAGTCACGAACACGAGAAGCTCCCACTCCTACGAACATTTCAACAAAATCTGATCCTGACATTGAAAAGAATGGTACATTAGCTTCTCCCGCAACAGCTTTTGCCATTAATGTTTTTCCTGTTCCCGGGGGGCCAACAAGTAGAACTCCTTTTGGGATTTTACCTCCAAGATCTGTGTATTTCTTTGGTGTTTTAAGAAAATCAACTATTTCAAGAACTTCAATTTTAGCTTCCTCTAATCCTGCAACATCTTTAAAATCAACTTTGATATTACTTTCCTTATCAAAAAGTTGTGCTTTCGACTTGCCTACACTAAATATATTACCTCCTCCGGCACCTCCTGCCCCTTTTGACATTCGCCTGAAAATAAAAAGCCAGATTACTATTATTATCAATATTGGAAATATCCAACTAAATATATCTCTAAAATAATTAGGCCTATTTTCATAGTTTACCTCTATGTACTCTCCTTTTAATTCTTTTTGTGCTTCGCTTAACCATTTCTCAAAATACTCCATTGAGCCAATAGTGAAGAAGAAATGAGGTGCTTCTCCCGAAGCCCTTAAAATAGATTTGTCCTTTAAGTCCTTGTATTTAGCATCTGAAAGACGGTCTTTTTTAATATAAACTTCTGCTTTCTCTTTATTAACAACTATAATTTTTGCAACATCTCCACTTTTTAGCATATCCCGCTCAAACTCCTGCATACTAATTTGCTGTGGTTTAGGAGAAATATTTACCAGCTGTAATCCAATAAATATTACTGCTATTAATCCATATATCCAATATACATTGAATTTTGGCTTGAGTTTTTTATCTCCTGTATTTAAATTGTTTTTACTACTACCCTTTTTGGTATTATCTTGTTTATTATATGCCATTCTCGTTTTTCTCCTTTAAAGTATTATTATCATTGTCATTGTATTGAGTAAGTTTTCCATCGGCCCATAATTCCTCCAATTTATATATCTCTCTGTATTCTTTCCTGAATATATGCACGACAACATCTGCATAATCAAGTAAAATCCATGTAGCATTCTCTACTCCTTCTTTATGCCATACTTTTTCTCCAAGCTCTTCCCGAATTGTTTCTTCTACTGATTCTGCCAATGCTTCAACTTGTATATTTGAATCACCATGGCATATTATAAAATATTTACAAACTGAATTCTCTATTTTTGTTAGATCTATGCTGACAGGTTCTTTTCCTTTTTTCTTTAGTATTCCTTCTATTGCTGCGTTAACTATTTCTATCGTATTCGTATTAACCTTAGTTTTTTGTTTAACCATTCAATCTATTTTTTGGCAAAGGTAAGTAAATTACCAATTATTTTTAAACTCTGTTTTTCCTCCTGTTCGTTATTGTCAATTTATATTTTAACTGTTTCTCTTCATTGTCAAAAATCATTCCTTTTAAACATTAGCAAATACCGATTTGTTTAATCTGTAAATTTGTCACTTTTTTAGGACTTATAGTATGATTTTTAAAAGAAAATGTCATGAGATACAATAATATGTCATATTTCAAGCTAACTTTACCAAAAACATATTTATGGAACCCTGGGAAAAAATCATTAAACTTAGTTCTGTAGATTCTACCAACAATTACACAGCAGATTTTCTTAGGAGGAATCAACTAACGGAAGGATCAATAATTTGCACATTATACCAAAATAAAGGAAAAGGTTTAGAGAAAAATAGTTGGGAGAGTGAAAAAGGAAGAAATATTTTATTAAGTTTAATACTATATCCTCAATTTTTGCCAATCAGCAATCAATTTATGCTTTCAAAAGCAGTTTCTTTGGGGATTGTTAATTATGCCCTTTCTAAAATACCAAATGTTAAAATCAAATGGCCCAATGATATTTATTACCAAAATAAAAAACTGGCAGGAATTTTAATTGAAAACACTATCAGGGAATCAAGAATTAGTCAAAGTATTATTGGCATTGGTTTAAATCTCAATCAAACTGTTTTTTTCAGTGATGCCCCAAATCCGTGTTCATTATCAAATGTTAGTGGTAAATCATACTCTCTTGATCAGGAAATTATAAAATTAAGAAATAATATTCGCTTTTTTTATGATAAACTTAGAGCAGAAAAATTTAAAGAGATCAATTCAGAATACCTAAAATGCTTATACAGATTCAACGAATTTCATCCCTATAAAAGCAATAATAATATTTTCAAAGGTAAAATTATTGGGGTAAATGAATTTGGCCATTTACAAGTAACCACAGAAAACAATGACAAAAAAGAGTTTGATTTAAAAGAAATCGAATTTATTGTCTAAAAATTTCAAAACCTACTCCTCTTTAACTTTCTCATTAAAGAATACCACCAACTGATCTACCATAGCGTCAATCCCTTTTTGCAGATGTTTCCCAACCATCATTTTCATCATAGGATTCAACTCTGCATCAATAGTAAGCCTAATTGCTGTTTCGTTTTCAGTATCCTGTATAGGTTTTAATTGTATCCAAAAAAAGAAACTGAAAGGCGATTTACCATCACTTGTTATTTTAATAAGTTCAGAAGGCACTTTTTCAACAATTTTTAACCCAACCTGCCCTACTCCCTCAATATTAAATTTACAACTGTCCTCTGTTGCTTCAAAATCAGAAACTTTATCCGAAGGTATAACTGATTTCAAATTATTAAAATCTGTAAGAAACCCATAAGTTAATTCATCAGTTTTATTAATCTTCCCTATCTTACTAGTGTCAAGTCAAGCTTCAAGTTTCGGGTAGAGTGTTTTTAATTTTATTCTAGCATCCTTTGTCGTAAACTGCCAGTTTATTTTTGCGTTCATATTATTTCTTGACTTACACCATGCTTTAACTTCTTCTTTTACG
>DAOVYZ010000295.1 GCA_030635365.1 Bacteroidales bacterium | reverse complement strand
AGAGCTTTCAGACAGGTGTGCACATGCTCATGCTGGGCACACACATTTTGTATAAGTAATGGCAGGGAAAGTGCAAAATTTCAAGGTTTTTAGCCCGCTCAAACTTCATCTCGGTTTGACAGGAAAGTGCCACGCAACCTGCCACTACTCATACAATTTACCGTTACCAAACATATTTAACTTAGTGTCGTGCTAAATTGGTTGACACTTTTTGTACAGGACAACAAGGAACGAAATATGAAAGCAATAGGATTAATTATTTTGACAGTCATTTTTTCAGTAAACTCAGTTCACTCTCAGGAAAGAATAGAAAAGGATTTTGATTATACTGACTTGAAAGGTAAATATTTTGGACAGAAACCTCCTGACAAAGAACCTGAAGTATTCGCACCCGACATTCTTTCAAAAATCAAACCTGAATGGGCTTTTTGTTCAGAATTTTCTCCTGACGGGAATGAATTT
The DNA here is from genome assembly GCA_030635365.1 of Bacteroidales bacterium. Taxonomy (GTDB): domain Bacteria; phylum Bacteroidota; class Bacteroidia; order Bacteroidales; family UBA12077; genus UBA12077. The sequence continues at coordinate 4,623 of DAOVYZ010000295.1, read as the reverse complement.
TATTTTACAGAATATGACACTATTAGTAATAAGGAAAAAATTATGTATATGTTATGTATAAATGGTGTTTGGACTAAACCTGAAGTAGCATCTTTTTCAGGTGAATATAATGACAATGATCAGCGTTTCTCATCTGATGGGAATACAATTTTTTGGCGCTCACGAAGACCATTACCTGGAAACAGCGAACCTGAAAAATATTCTATTATTTGGTTCGCTACTAGGACAAAAAACGGTTGGAGTAAATCACAGCCAGTAAAATATGGAGAAACATACTTAGAAGCTGGATATCCTTCCATTAGCAGAAGTGGAATTCTATATTTTTCAGCATATCGAGATGGAAATTTAGGCAAGTCAGATATTCATTATTCAAAATTTGACAATGGTTATTGTGATACTCCGGTGAATTTAGGATCTTCAATAAATACGAAATATGCTGAAGGAGATTTGTATGTTTCTCCAGATGAAGATTTTTTGATAGTATCCTGCTGGAATAGACCTGATAATTTAGGAGAAAGCGATCTTTACATTAGCTTTCGGAAACCTAACGGTACATGGACTGAATTGAAAAATATGGGAGAACCAATAAATACAAATCATAATGAAAACTGCCCTAGCTTTTCACCTGATGGTAAATACTTTTTCTATAATAGTGTAGAAATTGATGAAAAATTACCTAAAACTAGAACTTACTGGATTGATAGTAAAATAATTGAAAAATTGAACCCAAATAATTATTAGTATTAACAAATACGTTTGGTAATCGAATAGGCGGCTGACGAGATAATAATCTCGCCAGTGCACCTTTCACACCGCAATTACTCTCGTAATTGTGTACGGGTCTCGCCTGTCTGCCGACCAATGTCAATAAGTTAAGAAAATTGATCTTTCAAAATTGAACAGTAAATTAAAAGAAAATATAAAATTAGTCGTTTAATAGTATAAAAATTTATAGAAACTAAAGTAACTGCAATAGGCCTGGACTGGCCGTCAGGCAAGTTTGAATGGTTTTAATCATTAACCGGAAAATAAATTTCAAAATATTCCATTAACTTTACATCAAAATATTTTAATAGATGAAGAATTTTGATGAAACTATTGCTAATAAAGGCATAGAACTACCACTTGTTGAAGATTTCTATTCTTTACAAGGAGAAGGGTACCATACCGGTAAAGCAGCTTATTTTATTCGAATTGGAGGATGTGATATTGGCTGTCGTTGGTGTGATTCAAAAGTTTCATGGAATCCAAATATACACCCATTGGTACATATAAATACTATTGTTTCCAATGCCTTAAAGACACCTGCAAATGCAGTTGTTGTTACAGGTGGCGAACCAGGCCTTTTTAATCTGGAACCTTTAACAAGAAGGTTAAAGGAGCATGGTATAAAAACATTTATTGAAACATCAGGAATTAAAAAGTTAACAGGAGATTGGGACTGGGTTTGCTTATCTCCTAAAAGGCAAAATCCATCTGTCGAGGATTCTTATAAAATAGCCAACGAATTAAAGGTTATTATTTATGAAAATGAGGACTATCGTTGGGCAGAGAAAGCAGCATCTAAGGTAAACAGTGATTGTAAATTATATTTACAATCGGAATGGAGTCGGTATCAACAAAATATTCCAACTATAGTCGAGTATGTTAAAACTTATCCAAAATGGAATGTTTCACTTCAGGCTCATAAATTTATGCATATACCATAAGATATAAATTACAGTAAAATAAAGTGTTTGAGTTGTTTACCTGCTAATTTCTATTATTCAAAAAAGTTGGTACAATAACTTATATTTATTGTAAAATTTATATTGGAGTTTTTTTACATGTATAAAGAACCTGAGTTTGAGTAACAGATTCAAAAAATAAATGGCTTTCTTCTGGTGTAAATATTCTAACAATATCCCCGTTGCAGTCATATAAAGTTGGTGCAATTATTCCATCACATAAAAGGTCAGTGGGGGCAATATAATAAACAGTTTGATTTTCATAAGATCCCTGAATAAGCGAAGTTTCACAAACGCAATTTTCGGGTATGGTTGCTTTCAATTCTTTTAGCCAGATAAAATCTTCAATTGGATTATCCGAATTACAGGCATTATCTTTTTCCTCTTTCTTACAAGCTAAAGCAAGTGTGAAAATCAAAATAATAAAAAATAATTTTTTCATAAGAATTCGTTTAATAGGATTAATATGTAATTTAGATGATCATTTTTAATAAAAGGTTGCATTATTTGCATTAAGTTTTTTTGTATCTTCAAAACAAAATTAAAATAGTTGCTATGCGGATTTTATTATCATATATTTTAATATTAGTATCTTTTTACACAACAGCCCAAAACAGATACACATCAACAAATAAAAAGGCAATTAAATCTTATGAAGAGGCTTTGCAATCATTTAATAAAATGGATTATACAGCCGCCTCAGAATTGATGCTAAAAGCAATTAAGTACGATGATAAATTTATTGAAGCGCATATTGTATTAGCCGAAATATATGTGGAGAGTGGAAATAGAATAAAGGCTATTAATTCATATAGGAGTACGATAAATATTGATCCCGATTTCTTTCCCGGAATATATTTTTCGCTAGCACAACTAGAAATGATGGAAAATGAGTTTGATCAAGCCAAGATACATCTGGAAAAATATTTAAATTATAAAAACCTAAAACCTGTTTCGATTTCACGAGCCAAGCATAAGTTAAAATCGTGCGAATTTGCTATAGAAGCAATAAAAAATCCTGTAGCTTTTAATCCAATTAATTTAGGCGAAAATATTAATACCGAATATGACGAATACTGGCCAACTTTAACTGCAGACGAACAAACATTAATTATTACGCGTTTAGTTCCAAAAAATCAAAAGGAAATTTCTTTAGTGGAAAATAAAAAAGCGGGAGATGAGCAAAGTAAGAAAATAATACCGGTTAATATTCAGGGATTAAAAAATGTTCAAGAAGATTTTTACATAAGTATAAAGGAAAATGATATTTGGGCAAAGGCTATAAATGCCGGAGAACCTTTAAATACTGATAGAAATGAGGGTGCTCAAACGATATTGGTTGACGGGAGAATAATGTATTTTACTGCTTGCAATAGGGTCGATGGTAAGGGAAGGTGTGATATTTATGTAACACATAAGAATGGATCAGAGTGGACAGAACCGATTAATATTGGAGCCCCTGTTAATTCAAAATTTTGGGAAGCTCAACCATCAATTTCACCTGATGGGAAAACCTTATATTTTGTAAGTAATCGGGATGGAGGTATTGGGCAAAAGGATATATGGATGAGTAATCTTAAAAAAGATGGTACATGGACAAAACCTTTTAACCCTGGAGAAAAAATTAACACGAGGGGACAGGAGCAGTCTCCATTTATACACCCTGATAATAGAACCTTATATTTTGCTTCCGAAGGTAAGATTGGAATGGGTGGTTTTGATTTATATAAAGTAACTCGAAATGATGATGGTAGTTGGAGCGATCCTGTAAATTTGGGATACCCTATAAATACAGCCCATAATGAAATAGGCTTAATTGTAAATGCTAAGGGAGATAGGGCATTTTTTTCTTCTGATAGATTTACAGATAAAGGGCGGGATATTTTTGAATTTGAGTTATATAAAGCAGCACGCCCGCAAGCTGTATCATATCTAAAGGGTAGGGTTTATAATGCTGATAACAAAAAAAATCTTTTTGCTCATTTTGAGCTAATAGATTTAGATACAAAAAAAGTTATAATGAACTCTGAATCAGATTCAGTTACAGGTGAGTTTTTAATTTGTTTACCTACTAATAATGATTATGCTTTGAATGTATCTAAAGAGGGTTACTTATTTTACTCTGATAACTTTTCTTTGAAAGGTACATTTGAAATATCAGACCCTTATTATAAAGATGTTGCTTTAAAACCAATTAAGATTGGAGAAAAGATAGTTTTAAAAAATATTTTCTATACAACAGATTCTTATGAGTTAGTTGAAAGGTCAATAGTAGAATTAACAAAACTGACTGAATTTTTAGTCTCAAATCCAAGTCTAAAAATTGAAATTTCAGGACATACAGATAATGTAGGTACTCCTGAATATAATTTGGAATTGTCTGCAAATAGGGCTAAATCTGTATATGATTATCTGGTTAACGAGCAAATAAATCCAGAAAGACTCACTTACAAAGGATATGGAGAAACTAAACCTTTAAGTGCTAATGACACTGAGGAAGGTAAAGCGGAGAATAGGAGAACCGAAATTGAAATATTAAAATAAATATAATATAAAGGCTCTGATTTAAACTAATGTGGTTGTACTTTTTTTGTGATATTTGGTGATTTCGTGTTTTAGTGGCAAAAAAAGAAAGCCACAAAGACCCTAAAACACAAAATTTACACTAAGAACAACATTTGTTTATATCATAGCCAATGTAAATTATATATTGACATATACATTTTCAATTTTTATTTTTAAGAATTATTTAGTAACTTTAAATTACTGTTATTTAATAAGATACTATTATGATACCTTTCTATTTAAAAGCTACAGAGTCGACCGTGAAAAAGAGTTTTTTTACTTTTCAACATTTTGATACTTAACAAGTAATGTTGATAACTATGCTGTTTTT
>DAOVYZ010000265.1 GCA_030635365.1 Bacteroidales bacterium | reverse complement strand
GGCTAACACTAAAGCTCTTTTCAATCTGGTCAAGAACTAGCTTCTGATAAGCAATTTTATCATTGTTTATCATTAAAACTCCCCTATCTGCCAAATATTCATGAACTTCTTTAAATGCTTGTCTATACCGATACATGAAAGGATTAAACCACTGAAGAACAAGTAATAACTCAAGTAGAATAATATCAAACGAATGCTTTTGCCTTGCATGTGTTAATTCATGCAACAATAATTCATTTGACCCAATTGAACCATAATCATCTTTATTGATAAAAATGTAATTAAAAAATGAGAATGGTGAACTGTTATTATTCAATAATACTAATTTATACTCTCTATATTTTATAATCTCATAAGCCTTTAACGTTTTTATTATTTTTAGTATTTCATTTATAAACTTTATGAAAAAAATACCTCCTATTATTAAATAAAATAAAAATACAAAGTTTGGTTTTGAAATCATTTCAACGGTTTGTATCTCATATAATTTAACAGTTGAACCGATATTCAAATATTCGTTGAATACAAATTGATTTTGAGAATTAACCACTATCTTAGATATTGAAAAATCAAGCAATGGAAGTATTAAGGAAAAAATTAGTCCAAATAATAAAAAGTACCTATTGAACTGAAACCAAGTATCTCGTTTTAGAAATAACTCATAAAATATGTAAAACACGGATACCGATATAGCAGATTCAATAGTGTATGTAATAAAAAAGTTCATTATTCTGATTTTTTCTTTTTTTCAATTTGCTCTTCAACTTGTTTTTTTAATTGCTCCAGCTCACTTAAACTTAAATCATTCTCTGCAGTGAAAAATGACACTAACTTACTGGCCGAATTACTAAAAAAACCTTTTACAATTCCTTTAAAAAAAACCTTTGTATATTCTTTTTTACTTATTAAAGGATAATATTCATTCGATTTACCGTACGTTCTGAATCCAATAAAACCTTTATTAACTAACACTCGTACAACTGTAGAAATAGTTGTATATGCTGGTTTAGGTTCAGGGAATTGATCAACAATATTTTTAAGAAAACTTTTATTAAGCTCCCATAAATATTGCATTACCTGTTCTTCAGCTTTAGTTAATTCTTTCATGATACAAAAATATAACTATTTTAATAGTAATACAACTATTTTCATCATTTTATTACTATTTTTATAGTTATAAAAATATTTTTAAAGTATATTTGCATTCAAAGCTTATACAAAATGGCAAAAAAGGCATATAAATTTTCGAATGAAACTTTAGAGTTTATTGAAATTAAACAAACCAGAAGTTCTTTAATTAAAAAGATAGGTATTTATTTCATTGCAAGTATAATAGTATCTCTGGGATACTTTTATATCTTCTTAAAAGTATCTGATACTCCTGAGGAAATCGCTTTAAGACAGGAAAATATAGAATTACTTCAGAGCTATAACGACCTAAATTCTAAGGTTGCAAATATCACTAAAGAATTTAGTTCAATTGAAAAACGTGATGAAAATATTTACAGAGCCATATTCGATGTAAGTCCATTTGAATTAAGAGATGGTGGTTCCGGAGGATCTGACAAATATTTAAACTATGCCAATATTAAAAATAAAGAACTTGTTGTAAATTCTGCAAAAAAAATAAACAGATTATCAGAAAGGTTAAAAGTAGAAGATAAGTCTCTTAAAGATCTTGAAAAACTAGCTTTAAATAAAAAAACTGAACTACTCCACACCCCTGCTATCCAGCCGGTAGAAAATAATGATTTACTTAGAACGGGGTCTGGTTTTGGACTGCGGTATCATCCTATCCTAAAAATATACCGCCCACATGAAGGTCAGGATTTTATATGCCCTAAAGGTGCCGAAGTTTATGCAACAGCTGATGGTAAAGTTTCTTCGGTTAGAAGATCAACAACATTTGGAAGAGTTGTTGAAATTAATCATGGTTATGGATTTTTAAGTTTATATGGACATCTTTCAGGATTTAATATTAATAAAGGGCAAAATGTTAAACGAGGAGATATTATTGGTTACGTAGGTAATACGGGACTCTCTTCAGGAAATCACTTACACTACGAAATTCATAAAAATGGCCAACCAATAAACCCAATCCCCTATTTCTTTAATGACTTAAGCCCTGATGAATTTGTTCAAATGCGAATGATAGCTGATAGCATAAAACAAAGTATGGACTAAATCATAGCAATAAAATAATATAATACTTCAGAAATTAAGCTGATTATTGCATAATATCATAAATCAGCTTTTAAAATTCCAATTATATTCTTAATTTTCAGGTTCTATATTAAAATACTGATATTATGAAAAAAATATTACTCTTATTAAGCATAATTTTACTACTTGCAGGTTGTGCTTCAAAACGTTATACAAAAAAGGCTGTAAAATTTGAGGAAGCAGGCTTATACGAAGATGCTGCTGAATATTACTACCAGGCAGTAAAGAAAAAAAATTCAAACGTTGATGCTAATTTGGGTTTAAGAAAAACAGGACAATTAACACTTGACAGGAAATTAGCTGATTTTACTCAGGCATACAAACAAGCCGATTACAAAAAAGCTGTTTATAATTACCTGGAAGCAGAAAAATATTACAATAAAGTTAAAGGAGTAAAAATAGATCTTCGTTTTCCTGAATATCATAAAGAATATTATGAAGAAGCGAAAAGCGATTACCTTAATAAAAAATATGCTGATGGTGTTAATAAATTAAATCGCGAAGATTTTACTGCTGCATTAACAATTTTCACTGAAATTAAAAACATAGATGCAAATTATAAAGACGTTAAAGATCTCTATGTTACTGCTAAATATGAACCTATGTACCGTGATGCCAATCAGTATTTAGAAATAGGATTATATCGCAAAGCATATTATACTTTCGAAAAAATTATACAAGGAGCCGGAACATATAAACAATCAGTAGCATTAAAGGACGAAGCACAGGAAAAAGGTACAATTACAATATTAATATCAGATTTTACCTACACAAATTATAAGTACAGGGAAACCGGTAATAAATTAACTTCCGGTTTAAAAGGTAAATTAAGCGAACTAAATAACCCTTTTATTAGATTAATTGACCCTTCATCGCTGAATGTAAATATTTATGAAAACGGGCAAATGAATATGCAAGCTGCGAATCTTGCCGGTATTAAAGCAGTTTTAAATGGTAGTGTAACAAAAGTAAGTACTACAAACGGAAAACTAAATAAAGAACAAAAAAGAGGTTATTTAAAAGAAGTTACTAAAACAAAAAATAAAGAAGGTGAAGAAATAACCAAGGTCAAATACTTTAAAACCAATTACCTTGAATATAAACAAACAAACAGGGCTAACCTTGCATTAAGTTTTAAATTAATATCCACAGAGGATAATTCTGTAATGGTTTCGGATATGATTAATATTAGCAACTCTGATAATATTCATTACGCCACGTATAAAGGCGATAAGAGCAAATTAATACCTGGATACTGGAGGTATAAAGATCGCGATTCAAAAGAAGACATTAAGAAGGACAACAAATCTGATATTAATAAACTCAAAAATTTATTAAACGGAGACAGTAGCATTAAATCTGCACAATCTTTATTAAATGAATTATTTAACCAGTCTGTTTATAAAATAACTAAAAAAGTAAATAAATATAATCCGGAGAAATAATGAAACAAGCCATGCCTTAACTTAGCAAAGCGGTTTCATGAACGATAGTGAATAAATAATTATGACTATGATATAAATAAATGTTGATTTTAGTGTAAATTTTGAGTCTTGGTGTCTTTGTGGCTATTCTTTTTTGCCACTAAAACACTAAATCTCTAAGTATCACAAAAAAAGTACAACCACATTAGTTTAAATCAGAGCCATAATTATTGAAACACACTTATATCATAATTAAAATGAATACGACATAATCAACTATTAAGAAAATTTTAAACAAATGAGAAAATATATAGTAATTTTATTTTTTTTCCTGGCTTCATGTGCAGCTAAAAAACAAATGGCAGAATTTGAGGCACAACCTGATTGGGTAAAGCAAAAACCTATTATCCCGGGTTATTATATTGGTGTAAGTTCTGTAAAAAAGATAGGTACATCAGCACAATATATAGCAAAAGCAAGGCAAGAAGCTTTAACAGACCTTGCAGAAAGTGTTTCTTCAAATGTAAGTGCAACGTCTGTTTTACATAGTATTGAAACTGAGTATGGTTTTTCCGAAACTTTCGATCAACAAATACAAATTAGTACAGATGATTACCTTGAAGGTTTTGAACCCGTTGATTTTTATGAAAATGAAAGCTCGTATTGGACATATTATAAAATTGCCAAAAGTACCTATCATGAAATGAAAGAGAAAAAGAAAAAAGAAGCAATTGCTACTGCCTTATCAAAATATCAATCCGGACTACAAGAACAAAAGATTAACAAACCAAAAGAGGCATTAGTTTTTTATTTACAGGGACTACAAGCTATAAAACGTTACTTAAATGAAGAAACACCTACACAATTAAATGGAACGACTATCGATGTTGGAAATAAACTGTATTCATCAACAAGTAACATCCTAAATGCTTTAGAAATTGAATCTAAAACAAATGAAATAAGGGTTAAACGTGGTAATAGTTTTGATAATAATCTTGAATTTATTATAACGTATGATGACAAAAAGGCACAAGGAATACCTGTCGAATTTAGTTATACCGGAGGATACCTGAAAAAAGATAAACAAAATTCAGATGCAAATGGTATTGTTCAGTTAGAACCTGAAGTTCTTTATTCTAGAAATGGCAAGGAACAAATATCTGCTAGAATTAGCTTAAAAGAACTCGCTCAAAAGGCTGTTGACGATTTATTTATTCGTAGTCTTGTATTAAAACGTAATATAAAACCTGCAAATGTTAATGTTATCATTGACGCTGTTTCTATTTCATTAGTAATTAAAGATGATTGTTGTACACAAGATGAATGTAGCCGTATTATGAATTTATTTAACCAAAATGCAAAACAATATGGTTATGCATTGAAACAAAATAATTCTGATTTTACATTTGAATTATTCTATGGTTTTAAACGAGGAGAAAGTGCTGGCGGACTTGTTTCCACTTATATTAGTGGAGAGTTAACAGTTAAAGATAATTCAGGTAACATAGTTTGGGCAAAACAGACTGAAAATATAAAAGGTGTAGCTAGCAACATAAATGAAGCAAAAAATAAAGCTTTCAATGATTTCTTTACAGCCTTAGACCGTAAATACTTTAAACAAGGAATTGATAATATCAAATAACAGAAGAAGGAAATTCCCCAAAATAATGTAAGATTAGAAAAACACTTCGACATACTTCGACAAGTTCAGTATGACATTATTCAGTGTGACTATCTAATCATTAGCAGGTTATCATATTGAGTCTTGCCTGTCGCCTGCCTAATGGCAACTACAGTGTACCCACATCTTTTGATGAGGACATAATGAATGGAGAAGCGAGGAAATGATTGAAAAACAGGAATTAATGATATATAAATATGACTATCCG
>DAOVYZ010000271.1 GCA_030635365.1 Bacteroidales bacterium | reverse complement strand
TTAAAGAATTGATTCCGTAATATATTAAGGTATACCTTCAAAAAAACAGGTTTAGTTCAACATAAAGCACAACCTGTCCCGTTTTTTCGGAATATTCGGCTATCGCCGAAAACGATGCTTTATTATTTTACAAAGCTTAAGTGTTATAAATTGGGCACATAAATGTAATAAAATCTTCCATTTCAACCTACATTTCATAATTTATAGATATGTTAATTTAAAATTCTATTCTATTAAAAAAATGTATTTTTGTATAACTTATTATGACCAATAACAAGAATCAATACAAATTTTCTGAAGGAGAGGTTCATCAGTTCAAAATTACAGGGATTACTAAAATTCCTGATACCGATGAATCATTTTATATTCTTGAAAACTCAAATGGGGGTAAGCATTTATTAAAAGCCATACATTACGAACATTATAATCTACGAGTAAATCAAACTATTAAATGCAGAATTGATAAAATTAATTGTAGTGGTAAGATATATCTGGAACCGGAAAATCCATATTATAAAGAAGATATTGTATATGATTTTGAAGTTATTAAAGTTACTGAGCAAATAAATTCCGTAGGTGAATTAGAAAAAATTGTTACAGTAAAAGATTTATCAGGCACAGAAGCTATTTGTTCATTTCCCATACACAGCAAAATTGACCCGACTATAAAGAACATTTCCTGTAAAGTTATAAGAATAAAAAAAGGGAAGCTCTTTCTTATGCATTCAGATTACGAAGAATCTAAAAAACTCCTGAAAATTGGCAAAAACTATCAGTTCATTGTTTCAGAAATAAAGAAACTGGAAAATGGGAATGATTATTACATTCTAAAAGATGAACACAAAAATCTGTACTCTCTGAAAAAAGACATGTATAAACATTATGGTTTGAAAATTGGACAAGAAGTAAAATGCATGGTTACAAAATACAATACCGACGGGCATTTAAAAATTGAACCGGAACACCTTCATTATAAGGTTGGAAATACCTATTCTTTTAAATATTTGAGTACGATTACTGAAACGAATCCCTTGGAAAGAGAAGCAAAAGTTATTGTCGTAGAAGATATTTTAGGAATTGCAACTAAAGTAAGATCGTTTAATACAACTATAATTAAAAATACTATTCCAGAATATTTGGACTGTAAAGTGGTAGGAATTAGAAAGGGGAAAGCTATTTTAAGTATAAAATAAAAAGTATATTGTATTTATAAATCTGTCTTTACCTTCTCTACAAGTTTAATTTCATCTACATTCATTTGTTTGTCAACTGCCTTGCACATATCATAAACAGTCAACAATGCTACTGATACAGCAGTTAAAGCCTCCATTTCTATTCCTGTTTTTCCAACGCATCGTGCTTCAGAGTTAATACGAACTCCTGTTTCATCAATTGTAGCTTTTACATCAAGTTTGGTAATTTGTAGAGGGTGGCATAATGGTATTAACTCACTTGTTCGTTTTCCGCCCTGTATTCCTGCAACTTCGGCTATTGTTAATACATCCCCTTTTTTCATAGAGTTGTCTTTTATCAGCCTAATTGTTTCCGGTTGTAATGTTATATGGCCTGCAGCCCTGGCAATACGTTTTTGCTCAATTTTTCCACCAACATCAACCATATTGGCTTTTCCTTTATCATCAACATGACTTAATTTTTTCATACTAAAAATTTCATGTTCCAAATTTCATGTTTAAAGTTAAGTATAAATTTTTGCCCCCGATAACTATGAGAGAACTAATTTTATAAAACACGATTAATATCATTAAATTTAGAACGCAGATAAAACAGATCAATAAATTGAACGCTGATTACCACAGATTTAAAAAATCACACCTTATTTTCAACATGCTAACAAACACACCAAATCCTTACTTTGAACTTGGAACCTGAAACTTGAAACTATTGTCACCCTCCTATATTATAAAACTTACCTGTTTGGTTTGTATGTCCACTATCAGGTTTATTTCCTATTGCCAAATCAATGGCTCTTGCAGCCCCTAGTCCCCTTACGCCAAAAGCAATATCATTAAAAAGGCAGGGTTTAATCATTCCATTTGCAGTTAACCGAATTCGGTTACAAGAACTACAATCACCTCCCGTGCCACCCTGAACTACCGCAAATTCTCCTTTTTCCAAATCCATCTCCTTAATATACCGTACTTGCAGATTATTTCTTTTACAATATTCTGATACTTCAACAGCATCCGGTTCCTTGTCATTATCTTTTATAACACAGTTTACTTTAATAGGTTCCAGCCCTGCTCTTTTTGCTGCGTTTATTCCGTCAAATACTTTCTGAATATCTCCGCCTCGTGTCATTTGCTTAAATCTATCAGTATTAATTGTGTCCAGGCTAATATTAACTCTATGCAAGCCAGCTTTTACCAATTCGTTAGCAAATTTATCAAGAAATATAGCATTTGTAGTCATTGAATAATCTTTTATACCTTCAATCTCACCTATCATCCTAACCAAATTAACAATTCCTTTTCGCACCAGTGGTTCACCCCCTGTTATACGAACCTTCTCAACACCATTGCTTACTGCAACCCTTGCCACCTCTGTAATCTCGTCAAAATTTAAAATATCTTCATGACTCAATATAGGTACTCCCTCCTCCGGCATGCAGTATATACAACGAAGGTTACAGCGGTCAGTAACCGATATTCTTAAATAATTTATTTTACGGTCAAATTTGTCGAACATGAACCAACTCCCCTTTTTTAATCTCTTCCTTACCTATTTCAATTGAAATTATTCCATCTGCAGAAGATAAAGCATGTATATGGGCTGAACCGTGGTAATCGACCGGAAAGGCCTTCCCTTCTTTTATTTGTACAGGCATATACGCTCTTCTATCAGCCTTTTTTCTTTTATATTCAATTCCCAGTGGGAGCTGTATATCCACAGGTTGGAAATTATGCCCCATCAATTTATATATTAAAGGTTTTACCAATAAATCAAATTGTATGAATGATGACACAGGATTTCCCGGCAATCCAAAACAGAATTTTTTCCCTGCCATACCAAATGTTGTAGGTTTTCCGGGTTTAACAGCTATAGCATCAAAATCAATTTTCACTCCTGCTTTTTCCAATACTTTTGGGACAAAATCATATGTACCCATTGATACTCCACCGGTAAGTAAAACAATATCGTTATCGTTTACGGCACTATTTACTTTATTATATGTATCTTCAAAAGTATCTTCAGCAATTCCTATGTAATCTGCAATTGCACCACATGCCTGTACCTGCCCGATTAATTGATAGCCATTACTATTTCTTATTTGTGATAATCCAGGCTTACTGTCAGGTTCAACCAGTTCATCACCTGTTGAAATAATTCCTACTTTTGGCTGTTTGTAAACCAATACTTTTGTATAACCAACAGCAGCAAATACCGCTATATGTTGAGATTCTATTTTTGTACCCTTTTCTAAAACTTTGGTTCCTACTTTTACATCTTCTCCCTGGTAACTAATATTATCTTTCTTTATTACTTTATTAACCCTTACATAGCCATCATCGGCCAGCTCTGTATGTTCAACCATAACAACACAATTTGCTCCTTTTGGAATTGGTGCCCCTGTCATTATATTTGCACATTGATTTTCCTTTATCTCTTTCTCAGGAATTTTGCCTGCCGGTATAATTTCAATAATTTCTAAAACATTATTTAAATCTTCTCTTCGGCATGCATAACCATCCATTGCTGATTTATTAAATGGGGGCATTTCAATATCGGATTTTACATCTTCTGCCAATATTCTACCTAAAGTATCAGTAAAGCGAATATGTTCAGTATCTAAACTATATGCTTTTTGGAGCACAATATTGTATGCTTCTTCAATGGTAATCATCTTTATCGATTTTTAGCAAAATTACTATTTATCTTTTGATATCCGGCCTTATACTTTTTTGTTAATTCATATTATAATTTTACCACAAAGTTCACGAAGGTTATTCTCTGACTATTCACGCTTTGTGCTCATTGTGGTTATAAAATACTTATTCACAATCTCCCTAATTTGATCTACCTCAGTGCTTATTGGCAATGTTTCAAAAATCTTATCCAAATATTTTTTATTGTAAAGCTTCTTAATTGAATAATTAAAGTTCAAGTCAAATACCCAGGCTATTTGTAACAATTTAAAATCATTTAATGTTTTCAAGTTCTCTTTTAAAACCACCTTCTTATTAACTATGGCATTAACAACTTGGCCACTTATTTCATCACTATCGGGTAACTCAAGTTGTAAAGTTTTATTTTCCCCACCTGCCGGGCCTGCCTTGTCGGCAGACAGGCGGGCAGGCTTTTGCTCTTTTACCATATAATATTCCGTAATAAGCCTCCATATATCAAGTTTGTCGGCATCTCTGATTAATTTAGAGAAAAAGATAACTTTATCATTCTTGTCTAATTCAATTTCTGCCCTGCTATGATTTAATATTGATTTAAAAATTATATCCTGATTTTCTCCTGATAAATCATTCAGCACTGTGTTTTCTTTTAATACCTCTAATGCCAGTTCTCCATGATTTTGTGATTTAGAATCCGAAAATGTTTGGTATTTTACATATTGCTTAAATCTTCCAACATCATGAAATAATCCGATAGTTTTAGCTAATAGAGTATCTCTTTCGTTCAGTTTTAAACTTTGAGCAATGCCCACAATTTCCTCACCTACTTTTCTACAATGATCTGCTTTTATCTCAATATTTTCAGATAAGCCAGGATACTGTTGAATAAATTGTTCAACATAATTATTGAACCAAAAATTATACTTAACAACTATTTTTTTAGATATCATCAACTTATCACAAATACACAAAATACAATTCCCAAATATCAAAAAAATCTCAAATTTTCAAACCTTTTTTATTGGATTTTAGAATTTTGAATTTATTTGTTATTTATTATTTGTAATTTGTAGTTTAACATTAAATTTCCTGTCCAATATTTAATAATACCTTTTAAAACTTATAAGCTACTTCTACCAAAATAAATCTTCCCGGTGAAAGTCTTTGTTTTTTATCAATATATACATTGTCAAAAATGTTCTGTATATCGGTGGCAACTAAGAATTTTTTATTGATCATTCTGGATAATCTTAAATCAACCGTCAAATAATCATCTATGGTTAATATATTCTGACCGTCGGCATATTCCTTTCCAACATAGTTTGATACAATGGTTGTATTTACATATTTATTTTTCCAGAATAATCCCGCAAAAGCTTGGTGCCATGGAACCTCAACCAGGTTTTTACCGGTGAGGCCATCACCGGTATAATTTGTTAAATCAAAATCTTTTATGGTCGAATTATTATACGAATAGTTCGTTTTAAAGGTGAGATTATTTGTAAAATCGTACTGAAAATAAAACTCTGCCCCCATAATTTCTATTGCAGCAATATTTTCTCTTATT
>DAOVYZ010000220.1 GCA_030635365.1 Bacteroidales bacterium | reverse complement strand
TTTTCTTTAATATCTTTTATGTCTGTTAATTTCTTTCCATTGTAGTACGTTATAGAATAACCTCTTTTTAAAATGTTTTCCGGATTTAATAATTCGATTCTGCTTTTTATGTTTTCTTGAATGTGTTTTTGATTTTGAAGTTTTTTGTCAGTTTTAATTTTTAATAAACCAGTATATTGGGTTAATTCAAAGGATTTCTTATATAGTATTTGTATAGTATAGTTTTTTATATTCTCCTTAATCATGTTCAGGTGATAAGTAAGTCTATCGATATTTCTTTTAACAATTGGGTTTACTAATGAAATATAATGATTGAGGATATCTTTTCTTTCTTGAATATGTTGATAAATATTATTCGTAACAGAGTCTTTTAAAAAGTTAAGTTTTTCTTCAAACAAAGATGTCTTCTCAGTAATAAATTCTGCTACAGCAGTGGGAGTTTTTAATTTTTGATAAGCAATAATATCTACAATAGATTCATCTTTATCATGTCCAATTCCCGTAAGTACTGGTAAAGGAAATTGAGCAATATTTGAACTAAGAAGGTAGCTATTGAAACAGTCTAAATCAGCCCGGGCACCTCCTCCACGAATTATTACAACAAGGTCGAAAAAATCTTCATAATCATAAATGCTTTCCAGGGAACGAATAATTGATCCTTCAGCACTATTACCTTGCATAGTTGAAGGAAAAAGTTTAGTATAAAATTTCTAACCCAAAGAATTATTTTCTAATTGATTAATAAAATCCTGATACCCTGCAGCATTTTGGGAAGATATTACAGCAATTTTTTGAGGAACAAGAGGAAAAGGTATCTCTTTATTCATGTTGATTACTCCTTCTTCCTCTAGTTTTTTTATTATCTCAGCTTTCCTTTGGGCTAATTCTCCAATTGTATAATTGGGGTCTATATCTGTAATATTGATGCTTAAGCCATACAATTCATGAAACTCAACATTTGCCTGAACCAGAATTTTTATTCCGGGTGTTAATTCATGCCCTGTAGTACTTTCGAAGTAAGGTTTTATTATTCTATATGTAAATGCCCAAATTGTTGCTCTAGACCTTGCAATAATAGTATCATTGATAATGTCTTTTTCAATCAATTCAATGTAACAATGGCCATTCCTGTTTACTTTTAATTCACTAATTTCTGCAATTACCCATACAGAAGAAGAAAAACCTGTTTTAATTTTTTCCTGAATATCTTTATTTAATTCTAGTAATGTGTATTTGGGTGTCATTTTATCACAATTTGCTAATTTTTTTATTTATATATTGATTACCTACTTTGATTTTTAGTAAATATACTCCGGATGGGATTTTTTGCAAATTGTTTAGTACTATTTGAGTACCTTCACCAATGAATGGTTCATATTTATGACTAACCTTTTTCCCTATAAGGTCATATAACTCTATTGATACACTATTATTTATTGTTGAAATAAAGTCAATTGTAATTTCTTTAGTAAAGGGATTTGGATAGGCGTTTATTAGAATGTTTGTGATAAAATTTGGTTTTATGCTTGTTAAATTAGCAGCTTTACCAAAATCAGGTACTCCATAACCTAATTTATTGTCTGGATTTGAATATTGATGACTGCTCGCTTTAATTTCCCGAATAATTTCCATATTATTTAAATCCGGCAGGCTTTGCCATAAACAGGCAGTTAAACCTGTTATTATTGGTGTCGAAAAAGATGTACCATTACCTATTGTTGTATTACCATTTGCATCTTGAATAGTTGTTTGATATCCTACGGCAACAATATCGGGTTTTATCCTTCCATCAGAAGTAGGGCCAATACTACTAAAAGCTGCATATAAAGCATATTTATCGATAGCTCCTACAGTTAATATACTATCTGCATCTGCTGGTGCTGATATATATGTCCAGGGTTTATTCCCACTATTACCGGCACTATTTACAACAATAATTCCTTTTGATGCAGCAATATCTGCAGCATTAGTCACAAAAGCAGTATTTCCATCTAAATCATTATAAGAGTAATTTTGGTTAAAATCATCAAATAAAGAATAACCCAAAGAAGAATTAATAATATCAGCACCAACACTGTCAGCAAATTCAGCAGCAGCAACCCAATTGTCTTCTTCGATAGCATATTCAGATAAACTATTTTCACTTCTTAAAAGCCAATAATTTGCTTTAGGAGCCGTTCCAATAAATTCACCAGGGATATTTGCTCCCATAATTGATAATACCTTCATGCCATGATCCGAAGCATCAAAGACATTGTTATCTCCATCAACAAAATCTTTAAAACCTAGAATTTGATTATTAGTCCAAAGACTGTTAAAAGCGGCTAATAAATCTACATTGTAGAATCCTGCATCAATTATAGCAATTGTCATATTTTGGCCTAGGTAATTACTTTGATGTAAAATATGCCCATTGTGTATGCTTATTTGAGGTGTAGCATTTCCATAATTAAGGGCATCGTAATATTCGGTTACCATAGTCGTTTTATGTAACTCTTTGTTTGAATGAGAGATTAAATTTGATGCCTTTTTTTGTTTTGACTTAACAAAATCAAGATTGGTTATGGTATCAATTAAGGCTTGATCTTCTGTATAAATTACAATGCTATTAAACCATTTTGATTTGTTTAAAACTTGGCATCCAAGTTTTATAAGGCTATCAGTATATGTCTTTGTTAATGGCAAATCATTTTCTAAGATATCAATATTTTGATTTGATCTTCTTTCAATTGCTTTTTGGGAAAGAAACTCCTCAGGATGTTCTGTGGAAAACCCATTATTATTTTTATCAGTTAAAAATATTCTGTAGCTATTATCAGCTACTTGTGATAAACCTTTAAGTGATAAGGCATACAGTAATATTATTAAGACTATATTTCTCATAATACTTTTAGGGTTTTAATAAGAGTTTCTAGTGACTTGGAGGAATAGTATTATAGATACTTTTCATTGGGTCTTGAAATTTGCCTTTGTTTTTTTCAAGCATCTCAATTTGTTCATTCTCTAATCTCTCTAATTCTTCTTGGTTTTCAGCAATGCCATTAATATAATTTAACTCATCTTTAATATGTCCATTATTTTTATAATAAATCCATTTACCTTCTCTTTTATTATTTTTGTATTGGCCTTGAATAAGAATATTTTCTTCAAGTCCATACAAATTGTATTCACCATCAAGGATACCATTCTTGTAAAGAATTCTCATCATCACTTTTCCTGTATCATAGTACCGAATTGTTAAACCATCATTTATTCCTTCATTCCATACCGATACTTCAGACAGGTTTCCATTTTTATAGAATTTTTTTTCTGTCCCATGTTTTTTATTATCAATATATGGCACTTCATTTATTTTGTAACCTTCAGTTGAATAATATATCCATACACTATCTTTTAACTTATTATTATAATATCCTTCAGCTTGGGCTGCTTTTCCCGGATAATAAAATTTTGAATAAACTTTATTTGAATTTTCTTTATAGAACATTTCAACTTTAAGACTTCCGTCTTCATTATATCTTTTTAATTCTCCAATAGGTTTATTATCCTTAAAGTAACCGGAATACTTAATGTTACCATTATAATAGGATTTTTCCCAATATCCTTGTTTATACCCATTTTCATCAATTTTATTTATTTCTTTATTTTGAGCTATTAATGATGTGATTACTAATAAATATACAACAGGCAAGAATAATAGTTTAATTTTCATGGTTTTTCTTTTTTACAAAAGTAAGAATTATTGAGGTAACCTCTAATAATTACTTTTTATTACAAAACCAATTATTAGAGGTTACCTTAAGTATTGTACTGATAATTTAAGTAATAAAAAGAGCCCTCAAATGAGAGCTCTTTAATATTGTTAGATGTTGGGATATGTTATTTAACTTCTTCAAAATCTACATCGGTTACTTCACCGTCTTCTTTTTTATCAGAAGCCTGCTGTTGTTCAGCTTGAGGGCCTTCAGTACCTCCCTGTTGAGCTCCGGCTTGTTGACTCGCTTTGTACATTTCCTCTGATGCTTCTTTCCAGGCATTGTTTAAAGCTTCAGTTTTAGCTTCAATATTATCTAAATCCTCTTTCTTATGAACTTCTTTAAGTTCTTCTAAAGCTTTTTCAATATTAGCTTTTTTATCGGCTGACAACTTGTCTCCAAACTCCTTTAATTGTTTTTCTGTCGAGAAAATTAAACCATCTGCAGCATTAAGTTTATCCACTCTATCACGTACTTGTTTATCAGCTTCTTCATTAGCTTTTGCTTCATCGCGCATTTTCTTTATTTCGTCGTCTGTTAATCCAGATGAGGACTCAATACGAATACTTTGTTCTTTATTTGTTGCTTTATCTTTAGCAGTAACATGAATAATTCCATTTGCATCAATGTCAAAAGCAACCTCAACCTGTGGAACACCACGTGGTGCAGGAGGAATACTATCTAAATGGAATCGCCCGATAGTCTTATTATCTTTAGCCATAGGCCTTTCACCCTGTAATACATGAATTTCAACAGAAGGTTGATTATCGGCAGCAGTTGTAAAAGTTTCTGCTTTTTTAGTTGGTATAGTTGTATTTGCGTCTATTAATTTTGTTAATACACCACCCATTGTTTCTATACCTAATGATAAAGGTGTAACATCTAGCAATAAAACATCTTTTACATCTCCGGTTAGTACACCGCCTTGTATTGCAGCACCAACAGCAACAACTTCATCAGGATTTACTCCTTTTGAGGGTTTTTTGCCAAAGAACTTATCTACAACTCCCTGAATTGCAGGAATACGAGTTGAGCCACCAACCAATATTACTTCGTCAATATCAGATGATTTCATATTAGCATCACTTAAAGCTTTTTTACATGGTGCTAAAGTTGCTTGGATTAATTTGTCTGCAAGTTGTTCAAATTTTGATCTTGATAATGTTTTAACTAAGTGCTTAGGTACGCCATCAACTGGCATTATATAAGGAAGATTAATTTCAGTACTGGTTGAGCTTGACAATTCAATTTTAGCTTTTTCAGAAGCTTCTTTCAGCCTTTGAAGAGACATAGGGTCTTTCCTTAAATCAATACCTTCATCCTTTTTAAACTCTTCAGCCAGCCAATCTATAATTACTTCATCAAAATCATCACCTCCTAAATGAGTATCACCATTTGTTGACTTTACTTCAAATACTCCATCTCCTAATTCGAGAACAGAAATATCAAATGTACCACCACCTAAATCAAATACAGCAATAGTAATTTCTTTGTCTTTTTTATCTAAACCATATGCTAAAGAAGCAGCAGTAGGTTCATTAATAATACGTTTGACTGTAAGCCCTGCGATTTCTCCGGCTTCTTTGGTAGCCTGGCGTTGAGAATCACTAAAATACGCAGGAACAGTAATTACAGCATCAGTGACTTCTTGTCCAAGATAATCTTCAGCAGTTTTCTTCATTTTTTGAAGAACCATTGCAGATATTTCTTGTGGTGAATATTGCCTGTCATCAATTTGAACCCGGGGCGTATTATTATCACCTTTGATAACCTTATATGATACCCTGTTAATTTCTTTTTGTACCTTATCATAAGTTTCCCCCATAAATCTCTTTATAGAAGATACTGTTTTTACTGGATTTGTAATAGCCTGGCGTTTTGCAGGATCTCCAACTTTTCTTTCGCCATTTTCTATAAAAGCAACTATAGATGGAGTTGTTCTTTTTCCTTCGCTGTTTGGAATAACAACAGGTTCATTACCCGCCATTACCGAAACACATGAATTTTTTGTTCCCAAGTCGATTCCAATTATTTTACTCATTATATAATTTATTTTAAAGATTTAAATAAGATTATTTCAGAATTTGATTTCGAAGATCAATTTAACAATCACTATGCCATTAGAAAAAAATATATGTTTTTATGTAAATATGGCATTTAATAACTTTATTGATAAGATGCGCTCGTCACATTTTGTGACAAAACGACATAATGTATTTAAAATACTTAAAATTCAAATTCAAAATACTTACGAATACTTAAACATAAAATAAGTACCGAGTAAAAATCCACGTCCTCTGGGCGTGGATTTTTACTTCATTTTAGTTCATTTTATATGTATTATTTGTAGCTTTGTTTGCTGAATAAATATTAACTAACTATGTCAGTTCATCAAAAAGTAAAAAGAGTTACAACTCATGTTTTGCATGAGATGAAATTAAGGAACGAAAAGATAGCAATGCTTACAGCATACGATTATTCAATGGCCCGGTTATTAGATCAGGCAGAT
>DAOVYZ010000325.1 GCA_030635365.1 Bacteroidales bacterium | reverse complement strand
TATTGCCATTTACATCAGTTATCACAATACAAGCAGGGCTTTGCTCAACTGACAACGACAATTGATTTATTTTCTCTTCATTTTTACTTTTTTGAATAGCAAGCGCAATTTGTTTTGAAATAAACCTTAAAAGCAATAGGTCATCATTATTAAAAGCTTTTTCATTTTCAAAGTCCTTTACAATAAGAACGCCATATTTTTTTTTATCGTTAAAAAGTGTAGCTCCCATCCATGACTTAGGTGTTTCTCCGTGTATACTAACACCATTTTCTTTTTGAAGATTTTTCAATTCTTTTTCTGAATAATACTTTGCTTTATTATCTTTTAGCAATGTATTATATAAAGTATTTTTTAAAGATATTGTTTCACTTTTTATCTTCCTTTTTTCAATGTATAAATATCTAAAATCGTTTTTGCCCTTATGGAATCCAAGACATATTTGTTTATCATTAAAGATTTTTATTATTTCTTTGTAAAGTATTTTAAATAAAACTCGTTCATCTTCTACAATTTTTAATGATGACGAAATTATATTTACAAACTCATTTACTATATCGTTCCTCCACTGTTTTGTAATATCTGTTGTTGCAATGTATTTTATTGTTTTACTTCCATTCTCTTTTTTAACTGTATACCTGTTTCTTATAAAACATCTTCTTCCATCTTTCCGCCTTATCCATACAGATTCATCGCCATAATAATTCCCGGTTTCATTAATGTTTTTTAAAAAATCATGTAATTGATTAACATCCTTTTCTTTGCTTGCATATAATTCCTTTAATTCATTTACAGTATATCCTGTAATATCATTCATTCTTGAATTAACATAAATTATCTCCTTATCCTCTATTATTGTTAAACCATCCTGGATATTTTCTGCTATTCGCCTAAACTTTTCATTACTTTCTTTCAAATTATTTTCAACCAATTGCCTGGTATCCAATTTTTCTTTTAACCTTTTTTGATTGAGGGATAACTTCTCAACAAGGTTCAATAAATCTTCTGAAAAGTCACTTTTCCCAATCTGCTCAATTCTCTTTTTAAATTTGTTAATTAAGCTTTTAATTTCAGCAACTTCTTCAAATAATAACTTTCCAGACTTATCTTGATAATTCATTTTGATAAACTATTAAACATTTACATCACTTTTTCAAGGTTTCTACTTTTGCTTGTAACTTTTGAAAAGCCAAGTAACTTTAAAATCATGTTTTGCATTCGCTTTGTACCATCAATCATATGCTTTAAGTACAGATCTGCTTTGTCGTCGATTTTTCCTGCATATTTTTTTGAAAATAATTCAGTAACTTTTTTTACTTTTTGTAAAGGTTCCTGTATATCACAAAATACTGCATAAGTATACTGTTCTAATTTTTTATTTGATCTTTTTAACTCTTTTAAAGTATTTATTAAATGTTTTTCTGCCTTTTTCCGTTCTGTTATATCCGAAATAATTCCTTCTAACCCTATTATTTCTCCATTATCATTTCTAACCAAAATACTCCTTTGGGTTAACCATCTAGTATCACCAGATTTATGTACAATTTTATATTCATAAGTTACAGACGTTTTATCAGTCAATAAACTTCTCCATTCTCTATTAAAATAATCTCGAAAATCCGGATGCATAACATCTTTAAGCAAATCAGGATTGGTATAGAACTCCATGGGTTCATATCCAAAAATATCAACTGAGGTAGGGCTAATATATTTATATTTACCATCAGGTAAGGATATTTGAAATATCAGATCCTTTACATTCTCGATAATTCTTAAATAATTTGCATTTTTTTTCTTCAATTCTGAAGATGCATCAACTATTTGATCCTGGTAATTGTTTTGGTATTCCATATTTATTAATTTTTAGTTATTATACATTTGACACTCTCCCTTTACCCCGAAATATTTTAAGCCAATCATTTAATATGATATAATATTTAAAAAAAATTTAAATTTATACAATGAATAGTTTAAGAAACCACGTATTAATACCCTATTAGCTATTCTATTTCAATATTATGACTAAAAAAAACAATTTGTAAGGGTATAAATACCTAAAATGTACCCATAAATTCATTTTTTGGATATTTTTTTCTATTTTTAATGAATTCAAACTAAAAAACTCAAAGATGAGCCGCAAATTATTTCTTATCTTTTTATGTCTTTTTTTATCTGCAATTTATAGTTATTCCCAGCAACCGGGAGAAGTTTTTTATCTTTACCCCACACCTGGAGAATTAATTGAGGTTATTGATGAAGGTAATCTTTCTTTTGATAAGAATCTGCTAAATCCTGTTGATAACGTTAGTAAATACGTTGATACAAAATCACGAAATCTGAATTTAGGTATTTATATGGCAGATATGGCATATGCTGCATTTTTTTCTAAAAGAACAAGAGTTCTCGATTACCTAAAAGTAATTAATACTTTAAGTAATTATCTTCTTATTTCGTCGCAAATAAAACAAAATTTGGTAGATGACTTTACAGAAAACATAGATAATTTTGACTCTATTTACCATTTTACAAATGTTTACTATTATGATATTATGCATGAGTTAGAGAAGAATAATAACTCTAATATTATGACCTTGATTATATCAGGGGCCTATATTGAATGTATACATATTGCGGTTAATTTAGCAGGAGAATTTGAAGATAACAGTTCTTTATTACAAAAAGTTGCTGAGCAGAAATTTGCTTTTATTAACCTCGTTAAAGCATGTGAATTAAGAAAAAACAACAGGAATATTGCTGAAGTATTGGCATATATGTTGGAAATACAGGAAATATATGAACGTGTAAAAATGTTGCAAGGAACTAAAAGAGAGATGATACGAACTGCGGATGGAAAAATAAGATTTAAAGGTGGGCCCAAATTGAAAATTGAGGAAAAAGAGTTTAACGATTTAAAAAAATCAATAATAAGAATTAGAACAGAGATTATTAATAATAAATAAATTCCAATCCAATAAAATATTATAATATGAAAATTAGCCATTTAATTTTAAGCATAATAATAACCTTAATTGGATTATCAAACTCATACGGACAAAGTTGCCTTGAATTTCATAAATCAAAAAATTGCAAACCTAAAAACAGTGATGGGTTTAAATTAAGTAGTTTGTCACGCGGATATCAATTAGAAGTTGGCAAAACTGTAACATTTGAAGTAGTTTTATATGGTGACCAGGAAATTATTTTACAATGCTGCACTGAGGATGATTTTTATCCTGTACGATTTAAACTTGTAAGTTCAGTAAATGGAGATGAAATATATGATAATAAATATAATGATTATATAGATAATTTGAATTTAGCTTTAGATCAAACAGAACTTATTGCAATACAGGTTAGTGTTGAACCGAAAAAGGCTAGTGCTAAAGGTAAAAAAGTTTGCATTGGAATGTCAATATATATAGAAGATACTCCTGTAAGAAATTAATATTAACTTCTGATCATACAAAAAGGCTAACTATATTTCCGGGTAGCCTTTTATTATTGCTCATAGAATTAGGCATTAACTGAATAATCTAAGCTTTTCTTCTTAAAATATCTTAATTCTTTAAAAAGTCTTTAATATTATTTTTCACATTTTCAGGCTGTTCAAGCCATGAATAATGCCCGCTTTTTTCTATAAAAACTATTTTAGAATTTTTATAATATTTAGCCAAAGTGTGAGGGACAGATTCTCCCAAAGGATCTTGCCTGCCATGTAAAATAAGAACTGGTTTATTAAAGCTAGACTCCGTTGTACTCAGAAATAGATCATTATCATAAATATCTTTCCAAATCCAATTTCCAGCCTCAAAATCAAAATCAGAATCTTTCATATTTTGGCTTACAGTTAGTGATTTTTTTCTGTCGTAGAAATATCCAGGCATTCGGGCTTTTATTCTTTCTACAATTGCATGTTTAGGATCTTTAGCTACTCGCACTGAATCACTCCAATATTCGATTAATTCCAGGTCAGAAGCCCAAAGCTTCGAAGTTATATTATCCAGAAAATGAGAAAATCCAGTGTCATCAAGCCCCATAGAACCTAATAAAATTAACGAAGATATAGGCCCTGGGTAACGATCAGTATAAGCCGAGGCTAGATATCCTCCATATGAAAATCCAAGCACATTCCATTCATCAATACCCAATTGTTTTCTAATAACTTCAAAATCATTAATTGTAAGAGCTATATTTATAGTTGTTTCATCATAAGTACCCGGAGCAGATTTTCCAACTCCTCGTTGCTCAACTAAAATGCATCTAAAATCTTTTGAGAGCAGATCACATAAACTCAAATACCGATCTGACACATCTCCCGGACCACCCCCTAATACAAGAATAGGAGTACCTTCTCCAAAAATCCTATAATAAATATCGAGTCCATTACTATTTATTTTTTGATATTGCGAATAAGATAAGATGGGTAATACAAGCATGCAAACCGATAGTAAAATGGTAGTTTTAAATTTCATTTCATTTTCTAATTTAGGTTATTAATTATTTTTCTATTTGATTCTGTATAATATATCCTTATACTCAATAATTACTCATACTATTTAGGCTTTATCATTTCCTTTAATAAGGATTACTTCATACATATATTCCCTATGCAAAAAGGCTTTTAATTAAAAAGAATCTTTAGATGTTGTT
>DAOVYZ010000086.1 GCA_030635365.1 Bacteroidales bacterium | reverse complement strand
TTACCTTCAACAAATGCCATAATAGCTTTTTCTTCAAGCAATTTTGCTTTTAAATATTCTTCAGAACGTACTGCTAAACCCGAACCTTCTTTCTTTGAAGCTTTATAAATTAGTTCTATAATATCCGGTATATATTTTAAATACTTTTGATCGGCTACAATAACCTTTATATCTACTTTTTCTAAAATATTCATTTAATTAAGATTCTTTTATCATTTCTAAAAAATCATCAAATAAAAATTCTGTATCAGTTGGGCCACTGGAAGCCTCAGGATGAAATTGGGCAGAAAAAAAAGGCATTGACTTGTGCCTTATTCCCTCATTTGTTCCATCGTTTAGGTTAGTGAATAAAGGCTCCCACTCTTTCGACAACGTTTTCCGATTAATAGCATAACCATGATTCTGTGAAGTTATATATGCTTTATTTGAATTTTCTAATATAACAGGTTGATTATGGCTTCTGTGTCCATATTTAAGTTTGTATGTATCCGCTCCTGAAGCTAAAGCCATTAACTGATTTCCTAAACAAATTCCCATAATTGGTTTTGTTTGTTTCATTGCTTTAGCTAAATTATTTATAGTTATATCACAATGTTTCGGATTGCCTGGCCCATTTGATATTAATATCCCATCATATTCTTCTTTAAGAAAATTATCATTCCAAGGCACACGAATAACTGTAACATCCCTCTTCAAAAGATGGCGTATAATATTATTTTTAACTCCACAATCAATAAGGAGTATCCTTTTTTTACCATTCCCATAAACTGTCTTCTCTTTTACACATACTTTATCAACAAGATTATCTTTATCAGGGTCATAACTATCAACCTCTTTATCATTACAAATCATTTTACCTGGCATCGCCCCTTTCTTACGAATTATTTTAGTGAGCATTCGTGTATCTACACCAAACATTCCAGGCACTTTATACTCTTTCAGCCATTCTCCTAAACTTATTTCAGCATTCCAATGATTATAATTCTCTGAGTATTCGGAAACTATTAAACCACCTATCTGAATTTTATCAGACTCAAATGATTCCAGAATATTGTTGATTAAACTGGATCGAGGAACACCATAATTTCCAATTAAAGGATAAGTAAGAACAAGAATTTGCCCTTTATATGAAGGATCTGTCAAACTCTCCGGGTAACCGGTCATTGCTGTATTAAAAACAACCTCTCCTGCAACAGATCTTTGATAACCAAACGAAGTACCATTTATTTGAGTTCCATTTTCTAAAATCAATTTCATTTTAATAATTCTATTATTTAATATTTCAGTTTATTACTTAACTCTGGCAACGAATTTCTCATGGCTTCAACAACTTGTTTATGGTTAAATCCTTCACGTATAACTACCATAACAGTATCATTTCCTGCAATTGTCCCTAATATCTCATGTATATCCGCTTTATCAATATAATCAGCAATAGAATGAGAATATGCGGGTAAGGTTTTTATTATGGCAATATTTTCCGAAAATGCAATTGATAAAAAACCTGTTACAACTGCAGGCTGGTTTGTTGCACCTGAATCACTCACAACATCATTTGATAAAACATATCTAAATCCATCATCTGATGGGATTCGGCCAACTCTTAAATGCTTTAAATCTCTTGATAGTGTTGCTTGTGTTAAATCAAAACCTTTTTCTGTTAGTAATGATAACAATTCTTCCTGAGAGCTTATATTTTGATTAGCAATAATTTCTTTAATTGCACTTAATCTATCTTCTTTTTTTACATTCATAATGTATATTTATGCATTCAATATGCAAAAATATACATTATTATAAATATTCAAAAAAAAAACAAATAAAAATTGCAACTTTAATTGCGATTTAGAATGATTATTATTTATAACCCATTAGCTACTTATATTAATAAAGACATCAACAAAGATTACAATACTAATAATTAGTAGAAGTATATAAATAAATTTAGAAAACTTTTGCGCAGGTATTTTTTTATTCAGTATTTTTCCTAAATATACTGCTAATAAAACAGCCGGAACGCATATAAGAAATTCAAACAATACAAACCTCGTCCACAAACCTGAAGCATAATGACTTAAAATTATAAAAAGCTCGGTAGGAAGAAGATCCATTTGCCTCCAGAAATTTTTTCGGCAATCTTTCGCTCTCTGCTATTTCCTTTATTAATATTATCCATTTAATAACATCTCCTTTCATGATAGGATTTGTAATATTTTTTTATCTTTAAACTCACAAATAACTATCTTTATTATGAAAATCCTTACTACTATTATATTACTATTTACATTCTCGTGTGTATATGCACAGAATTATGTTGATTTATTAAAAGCTAATTATGGCAATACATTTGCTCAGGAATTTGCAGATATAACTGAAGAAACTACCATTAATGAATTAAAAGTTGGTTTAACATATCCAATAGTATTAGATGAAAAAAAGATAATAATCACAGGTATTAATTTCAGTAATCATACAACAAAACTATTCCCTACACAAGAAAATAAGACTTCACTTTATTCAACAATGTTAAAATTAGGTTTAAACTTGAACCATAGTGAGAAATGGTCAGGCACATATGTATTGCTTCCAAAGCTAGCAGCTGATTACAAGAACATTTCTGGTAATGATTTTCAATTGGGAGGATTAATACTTTTTAATTATACAAAAAAAGAAAATCTTAAATATAAACTTGGTTTATATGGTAGTCCTGAGAATTTTGGAATGTATTTTTCAGTCATTCTAGGATTGTATTATTTGAGTCCTGATAACAAATTTGAAGCCAATCTATCATTACCTGTAAATGGAGATATAAATTACCAGTTAATTGAATGGTTGAACATAGGAGTAGATTTTAATGCGAATACAGGAAGTTATAATTTAAGTGACAACAACACTAAATTACTTTATACTCAAAGAAACTCACAAGAATATTCAACTTATTTACAATTCAACTTATTGAAAAAAAGCATATTGTTTCAATTAAAATTACTTTATGCCATAAATGAATATCAAGTCTATGATGAAAATGATAAATTAGACTTTGGTTTTTCTGCTTTTGAATTTGGAAAGGAACGGAACATGCTCAACCCGGAAGTTGATAATGGATTAGCATTTAAATTTGGTTTAATATATAGATTCCATGTGAATCAATAATAATTCTAATCCTTTAATTTTTAATGCAAAAATTCAAATTTTACAAAACAAAATACGGTAAAGAATTACTTATTGATTGTCTTAAGGTTTCTGAAACCAAAAATTTCTTAGTAAATAGAAAACCATTCATAATTTCATTCTATGAAATTTTCTTTATAACGAAAGGTAAAGGAGTTTTTCTATTGGATGACATCAGGATTCCTTATCAACAAGGAACTGTTATGTTCCTCCCTCCCGAAAGAAGAAGAGAATGGATAGTAGAAAATGAAACCGATGCCTATGTGATTTTATTCGAAGGAGAATTTGTTGAACGTTTTTTTAACGATAGTTTATTTGTTTATCGATTTCATTACTTCCATAATTACAATACTCCTTTTCATTTAAAAACAAACCCTAAGGAATTTAGCCCTTATCTTGAAAAGGTTAAAGAAATTAAATGTGAAATTAATAATTTAATAAACGATAGCGACCATCTTTTACGATCCATTCTATACTATTTACTTATTATTCTTAACCGGCAATATGTAAATCAACACCAAATTAAAGGTGAACTATTCGAAAATATAGAAGTACTAAAATTCATACGATTACTGAATATAAATTTTAAAGAGAAGCATCTTGTAAATGATTATACTAAGATACTTGGCATAAGCAAAACTCATTTGAACAAGAAACTTAAATCGTTTGGCAAATCTGCTTCCGATTTGATAAAAGATCGCCTTTTGATAGAAGCTAAAAAGGATCTCCTCTATACAGACCTTACAATATCTGAAATTGCCTATAATTTAAACTTTTCAGAACCAGCAAACTTCAATCGCTTTTTTAAAAAACTCACATCAATAACTCCAAATCAATTTCGAAGTGAGTTTTCAAAATGACAATTATATAATCATATTGATTTAAACTTTCATACCTTCTTCCTGTTACTTTGCTATGTAAAATATTGTTTATAATTATTAACTATATAAATAATGAAAATAGCAATAACTGCTGTAAGCGGGCAATTAGGCACTGCAATAGCAAAAAGAACAATAGACGAATTTGGTATAGAAAATATTGTAGGCACAACACGTAGGCCTGAAAAATTAAAATCATTGGGTATTAAGGTTTTTAAAGCAGATTATGACTCAGAAGAAGGATTCTTACAAGCCTTCCAAGGAATTGATTCTGTCCTTTTAATTTCTGGAATGGGTGATCCGAATAAACGAATTGAGCAACATAGAAATGTAATAAATGCAGCAAAAGAAGCCGGTGTTCGTAAAATTGTTTATTCAAGTATTATAGGAAATCCAGGAAGTTCAACTTTTGATGCCATTGTTAATTCAAACAGGCAAACCGAAAAGGATATTATTGATAGTGGACTTAACTATGCCATAGGAAGAAATGGCTTGTATATTGAACCTGATATTGAATACCTTGATAATTACATTAAAGAGGGAAAAGTAACCAATTGCGCTGATGAAGGTAAATGCTCTTATACAACTCGCTATGAGTTAGCCATTGCCTATACTCATTTATTAAAAGATGATTCACTAAACGAAACAATAAATAATTTAGTTGGGGAAGCTATAACACAAACCGAACTGGTTGGATATTTTAACAAATATTTAAAAACAAACCTGGTTTATGAATCTATGACTCCTGCAGACTATTTAATCTGGCAGCAAAAACATAATGGTGAATTTTTGGGATCAGTAATAGCCGGAATTTATCAAAAAATAAGGAATGGTGAATTTGTGTTGAAATCTGATTTCGAGAAAATTGTTGGAAGAAAACATAAGACTATTGCTGAAATATTTAATAATTATAAAAACTAAAATAAATCAAACTCCTTGTATTAAAATAAATAACCCCGTAACTTATTAATTATATCAATATACTCTAAACAAAAAATCATGAATAACCCTTTTATAGAAATCTCAACACAAGAACTAAATTCAGTTTTAAATAATAAAAATGTAAAGATTATTGACATAAGATCAGTTAACGCATATAATGGTTGGAAATTAAGAAAAGAAAAACGAGGCGGGCATATTAAAGGGGCAAAAAGCTTACCATTAAAATGGTCAAATTATATTGATTGGATCGAAATTGTTAGATCAAAACATATTAGTACTGAGGATTCTTTAATAATATATTCTTATGATAAAGAAGATTCTGAAAAAGTTGCATCCTTATTTCAAAAAGCAGGCTATGAAGATATTAGTATTTACAATCATTTTGTTAATGAATGGTCGGCTAATAATGAATACCCAATGGATCGATTGGCGAGATATAAACAATTGGTATCGGCTGCATGGGTTAAAGATATAATTGATGGAAAAATACCTCAGGAATATGATAATAATAATTATGTAATATGCCATACACACTACAGGAACAGAGATGCATATCTTTCAGGCCATATTCCCGGAGCTATTGATATGGACACATTAGCACTTGAGGCTCCAGAAACATGGAACAGGCGTTCACCTGAAGAGCTAAAAAAAGCCTTAGAGGTGCATGGAATAAGCTCGGATACAACTGTAATTTTATATGGAAGATACATGTCACCTGACAATGCTGATGAGTTTCCCGGAAGTGCTGCAGGCCATATTGGAGCTATCCGAAATGCTTTTATAATGATGTATGCAGGTGTAAAGGATGTTAGAGTGCTTAATGGAGGATTTCAGTCATGGAAAGATGCAGGTTTTGAAATAAGTTCTACAAACGAACCCAAAGTGCCAGTTAAAGATTTTGGAACTGCTATTCCTGCCCAGCCGGAGCTTGCTGTTGATATTCCTGAGGCTAAAGAAATTCTAAATTCAAATGACGCTAATTTAGTGTGTGTACGCAGTTGGCCTGAATATATTGGAGAAGTTAGCGGTTATAACTATATAGAAAAAAAAGGGCGTATCCCCGGGGCAGTATTTGGTAATTGTGGTACAGACGCATACCATATGGAAAATTATAGAAATCTCGACCATACAACTCGCGAATTCCACGAAATTGAAGAAATATGGACAGAAGCAGGGATCACCCCGGATAAACACAATGCATTTTATTGTGGTACCGGTTGGCGAGGTAGCGAAGCATTTTATAATGCATGGTTAATGGGATGGCCAAAGGTTTCTGTTTTTGACGGTGGGTGGTTTGAATGGAGCAATGATCCAAATAATCCATACGGAACGGGTGTTCCCAAAAAAGAATCTATTGAAAGTGCCTAGTATCAACAAAATCCAATTTTATTTGTTTAAAATAATCGAAAGAACCTTATTCAACCCAAAATATACTTTATGAATTACATTAGTACAGAAGTAATTGAAGAACAAAAAATAAAAATTACTAATTATTTAAATAATATAGGAATTGATACTATTCGGAAAGAAATAATTAGAGGATTAACGTCAAAACAAAAATATATTTCCAGTAAATTCTTCTACGACGAGAAAGGATCAAAACTTTTTGAAGAAATAACCCGGTTGCCTGAATATTATCCAACAAGAACAGAAAAACATATTTTGAAAGGTATAGCACCTGAGCTAATGGGCAGATTTTATGAAACTGATATTGTTGAATTAGGTAGTGGTGATTGTTCTAAAATCAATATTCTTTTGGATTCTGCCCCTAAAGATAATCTAACAAGTATCAATTATGTCCCAATGGATGTAAGTTCATCGGCTATATTAAAATCAGCAGAAAATTTAACAAAATTGTTCCCTGAGTTAACCATTAATGGCTTAGTTGCAGATTTCATTGACCAGCTCAATATAATCCCAGATAATAGGAAACGTATGTTTTGCCTTCTTGGCAGTACAATCGGTAATTTCGATGAAAACATTGTAAATAGATTCTTGAATAACCTAAGATCATCTATGAATAAAGGTGATACTTTTTTATTAGGTATCGACCTGGTTAAACCTGAACCTATATTGCATGATGCATACAATGATAAACAAGGTGTAACTGCAAAATTCAATAAAAATATTCTTAATGTTATAAATAATTTGATTGATTCGAATTTTAACATTAATGATTTTGAACATAAAGCTTTTTACGATAAATACAAATCGAGAATTGAAATGCATTTAGTTGCTAATAAAAATATAATAATAAATTCTCCTTATCATAATTCAGATATTACCATTTTAAAAGGAGAAAACGTTCATACCGAAAATTCTTACAAATACTATTTTGAGCGATTTAATGAATTAGAGGAAGTCTCCGGTTTAAAGATTAATAAAGTCTTTACAGATTCTAATAAATGGTTTGCGTTGATTTTGTTTGAGAAATAACTTAGAGCCTGTTTAAATTTCATTCTTAATTTTTATTATGCGTCTTTTTCGCCATCTCTGCGTTATTTTTTTGCCACGTAACCCCGGCTATGCGGCTCAAAAATGCCTTGACCTGACAAAAAATACGCTATAATAATTTATCAAAACGAAATTTAAACAGGCTCTAAGTATTTAGATTGATAAACAGGACTTGACCTGACAGTCAGTATAATCTGACATATAATTCAGTACAAAACTTTCAAAATTATTTTCGTTACTATCACTTTGTAATTGCCGATTTTATGAGATTAATTAAAACAGATTTATCTTTCTTAATCAACGTAAGAATCATATTAACCACGCTTGTTTTATTAATACCTAAATCTTTTTCAAGAATTTCTAAGAGTTTGTAATTATCCTTAGTAAGCCTGAAACCTGTATGAATTTTAAGTTCCGCACTATTATTTGATTTAGTTGACATACGCCTTGATTTTAAAGTTAAATAGGCCGTACCCTGTATCTTTTTCAAACATTGCGACCCTACTTGTCTTAAAAGATTTGGCTTCAAATAACTTATCTTCTACTCTGGTAACTACACACATTGACCTGTTTACATAAACAAAATTACCGACCTCAATATTTCTAAGGTCGTTAGGGAATTTTCCAAAAGTATGCTTGAGTATGTTGTACTCTGCATTGATTTCTTTCATTTTTTCCTGCTGCCCTCCTTTGTCAGGATGATATAAAAGCGACAGTTTACGGTACTTAGATTTTAACTCTTCTTTCGCTTTAACATCTGTAAAATAAGTCATAAGTAAACTTTTTATTTCAAAAATACAACATTGTTTTACATTGTACAACTTTTTAGTAAAAAACAACTTTTAGTACGTAACAGATTACTAATTTTCAAATAAATGGAAAGGCCAGAAAATATTGATCCCGAAAATTCTCATAAATATTATTTTGAATTATTTTATGAGTTTGAAGAAATTTCCGGATTAAAAATCAGAAATGTTTTTACCGATTCAAATAAATGGTTAGTGTTAATAATCTTATAGAAATAAATGACTATAGTTAAGAACTTAGCGAAGGATAAGTAAAAAATATAAAATGAACTAAGTTAAAAGAAAAATGGAGTAAAATAGAGCTTTCAATTTTCTTTGTTTTATAGTAAATATACGCATAAAACAAACCGGCTATAAACGCCAGTGTAATATAAGCTATACCTCCTTTGAAATGAGCCAACCCGAACAATAAAGAAGAAATTAAAATCCCCGCAACATAGGAGTATTTATATCTAAATGATTTCTCTATCTTGTCTTGTATTAATCTTCTGAACAAAGCCTCTTCGGCTGTACAAACAAAAAATAAATTTACCAGTATCCATATTGGAGTAAAAGCTGGAATTTTAGGCTCGAACTTAGTATAGCCCAAAATAAGGGCGATAATTAAAAGAGTTATAAACATTAACAACAAGTACCACAATACTTTTCGAAGTAAAGCAACAAAATCTATTTTTGTAATACTACAACCAAAGCCAATAAGAAAAATAGCTATAAGGGTTTTATCAAAATTGAAATACAAGCTATAAGGAGTAGCATTCCCCGTTATCTTCACTGCATTTAAAAACTGGTAATTATTAAATTCTGTAAAAGGAAGGTGTAAAAACAGAGGAATACACATTGCCAGGGAAAGTATGTAAAGTATTATGTTTTTTGTTTTGTAATAGAGAAGCATTACTACTCCAAAAATTATAGCATAAATAAAAGATACAATCCCGATATATTTAAAAATTACAGCAATTATCAATGCAACAGATAACAAAGCAACCCACAATGGATATTTTCCAAATAGTTTAAATTTAAACCATATCAAAAAAACCGTAAGCAATAAAAATCCATAGGTTAAAATGACCGTATAATCCATAAACCTATATACTATTTTAATATTATTAGTTTATCAATTTTATATTTACACTTATTTATTTTCGAGAATAAAAGTAAATTAATATTTAAAACTCAATGCATATTTAAAAAAGATGGACGGTTTAATAACCATAAATTTACTAAATTATTCTTTTCTTAATGCTCTTTCCTGTTTTGTGCAATGCATGGCCCAAATTGATTTTGCTATTTTCTCATAAATCAATATACTTTAAAATACCCTATCTCAAAAGCTCAAAAGATGGTTATTCGCCATAAAGACTCATGAAGGCTTCGCCGTTCAACCCGCTCTTGCCAATCATAGAAATATCACGAAAAGTTGGATAAACCTCTTTGCGGATATATCATATGATTGTCAATTCACTCCAACGCATTGCCCGCCTTTTGAGCCTTCCAGCCCTCAC
>DAOVYZ010000080.1 GCA_030635365.1 Bacteroidales bacterium | reverse complement strand
TGCAACGACAATTGATAGGAATTGATTTAAAACATTACTTATCTTCAAAGATTAATTTTCATGGAAGACTTGATTATGATTTGGTTAACAATACAATTAAACGATCAGAAGTAGGAGGGAGGTATCATCTTAGCCAGAAATTTGAAATTGGTTTAGATTATATATATCGTACACCTTATTTTGATTTGAATTCAATATTTTGGGTTTTTGATATCCAGCCAAATCAAGAGATAGCATTGCGTGCGAATTATTATTGGAATTCTAATCGCTTTTACTTAAGTGTTGGCTCGGTAATGTTTGATGGAGATAATAATCAACGATTTAATATTGGCTGGAGTTGGAAATCACTATATTTTGGTTATAATCATCGATCAGGATATGGTGGAGATAGTAATGCTTTTGTAACAAGTTATAATTATACAATTAAGAATAAACTTGTGCTATCATTAAGTTCAAATATTTATTCATATAAAATGATCAATTCAAATGAAAGTGAACAAGCCATAGGTGAAACGATTGGATTGAGCTATAGAATGAATCGGAAGTTTTCGATGCAGGGACAAGCTCAATTCTTAAAAAATGCACTTTATAGTAATGATTTACGATTTTTCTTACGTGTGAATTATGCTTTTTTTCATCGTTTTGATAATTAGAAAATAAAATTTATTCTTATCAGGAGAATAAAATGATTAAAAATATTGGTGTCATTTTAATAATTGCAATATTTTTTATATATAGTTTTTTACTGTTTGCTGATGAAGTTCAAAAACGTAGTGAAATGATAAATTTTTCTCATCAATTACACATAGAAGACGCTGAAATGGAATGTGTGACTTGCCATTCCAATATCGAAGAAAGCACAAAAGCAAATGATGATAATTTTCCTGAAAAAGATATTTGTGCTGAATGTCATGATGTTGAAGATGATGAGAATTGTAATATGTGTCATGTTGATTTGGATATTGCTGAAGAATTAGCAAATCCGGCACGAAAAATTTTATTTAATCATAAAGCACATCTTGCATTAAATGAAGGTGATTGTGCAGAATGTCATGCCGGGATAGAGAAAGTCGCTATGGGAGATGGTACGAAAATCCCTTCTCAGGAAAAATGTAATTCATGTCATAATGGATTATCAGCTTCAAAAGCATGTTTAATATGCCATTCTTCAGAAACCAAATTTCGCCCGGATAATCACAATCCTTTTTGGTCAAAAGAACATATGGTTGAAATACGCTCGGGCGAAACAGATTGTGCACATTGTCATACAAATAATTATTGTCAGCAATGCCATGAATCAACAGATTTAATATCAACTAAAATTTTACCCAAGAATTTTTATGCACCATTATCTCCTACCGCTAATAGTGAAAAACCATTAGTTCTCCAGGCAGTCCATGAATTAAATTATCGATTTATTCATCAGCTTGATGCTTTTGGAAAAAGTAGTGATTGCTCAATATGTCATGAAACATCAACATACTGTTCCGAATGTCATGATGCTTCAGATATAAATTCGCAAAATAGACCAAACTGGCATGATGGTCCTGATTGGGGCGCTTTAGCAGCAGCAGTTGGTTCTGGTGGTGGTCGGCATGCAGAGCTTGCTCGCAGAGATATGGAACGTTGCGCTGCCTGCCATGATGTTCAGGGTGCCGATCCTGTATGTTTGATGTGTCACATAGATTATGATGGTGTTAAAAACACAGATCCTAAAACTCATGGACCTGATTTTTCAGATAGATTTGGGGATAGCTCTGAATTCCATAATGATGATGGTGCGATTTGTTTCTTTTGCCATACCAATACCCATCAAAAAGGATTTGGATTTTGTGGATATTGTCATAATTAAATTGAAAATTAAAATTAAACATTATATAACAATATTAGGCGTCATTCATAAACTAATTACAATTCTAATTCACAATTATCACACTTCCACTCTGTTCTGTGTCAAGCCACACACTTCATGCTGAGCGGAGTCGAAGCATATTAGAATTTTATTTAATTTATGTCCACATCCTAAAGACGAAGTCATTAAATAATTTTATATAGCTGATTTTTTAAAAATAAGGATTAACTTAGAATGATTAAATTTGCACAAAGCACCTTATGGTTTGAATTGATTTTTATTGTATTTTCTACTTTTTTCTATCTTTTACAATGTAATAAAAAAGATAATGCTGATTTAAAAAAATTAGCTCGATTAAATTATTTCGGTTTTACTGCTTTTACAACAATTGCCTCTGCTTTTTTATTGTATTTTTTCATTTCCCATAATTTTAAATTAGAATATGTTATTCAGTATTCTTCAAAAAGTTTACCATTACATTATTTAATTAGTTCTTTTTGGGCTGGTCAGGAAGGTAGTTTTTTACTATGGGTGTTTATAAGTGCATGGTTAGGTGTAGTTTTGATTCATAAAAGTAGAGAAAATGAATCTCATATAATGGTCTTATACAATATACAAAATATCTTTTTAGCTATTCTGTTAATTAAGCAAAGTCCATTCAGAGAGACATTAATGAATGTTGCTGATGGAAATGGTTTGAATATGTTATTACAAGATCCTTGGATGGTAACTCACCCGCCAATTGTATTTTTAGGTTATGCTGCTTTTGCCATACCTTTTGCAATTTCTATGGCTTCTTTATGGCAGCGTAAATATACTGAATGGATAAATACAGGATTACCATGGGTTGCATTTGCTTTTGTTACTTTAGGTGCTGGAATCATTATTGGTGGAGTTTGGTCATATAAAGTGCTTGGTTGGGGCGGATATTGGGGTTGGGATCCTGTAGAGAATGCTTCTTTATTGCCATGGTTGGCTGGAATTGCTCTGTTACATGGTATGATTTTACAGAAAGCAAAAAATCAATTAATTAAAACAAATTATTTTTTAGCAGCTTTTTCTTATATATTAATAATTTATAGTACTTTTTTAACTCGCTCAGGAATATTAGCTGATTTTTCTGTTCATTCATTTGTTGACCTTGGCATTACAGGCTGGTTAGTGTTTTTTATAGCAATATTTTTAGCAATTTCAATTTATTTGTTAGTAAGCCGTTCAAAAGAAATCCCAGTTCCAGATCAAAAAAAAGGTCATGGAATATCTTTCTTTTCACTTGAATTTGGATTAATAGCTGCTGTTATTTTGCTATGTTTGTCAACCATTCTTACTGGACTTGGCACATCAGCGCCACTTATTACTCGTTTGGCAGAGAAAGCTTCAAAAGTATCTACAGGTTTTTATGTTACTGTTAATTTGCCAATTGCTGTTTTAATAGTCTTTTTTTTGACTTATATTCCATTGATGAAATGGGGTAAGAATAATCCTGTTAAAATTTTACCCAAATTAATTGTAGGAATTATAGTCGCACTATTTTCTGCAATTATTACTTTAATAAATGGATTTCCAGGAATTCAAATTTTTTTAATGGCGCTATTTGCTGGCTTTACTATTGGAGTGAATTTAGAATTATTGCTAAGATTGTTGAAAAAAAGCATTGCTAAAACAAGTGCAATTGTAGCACATTTAGGAATAGGTTTGATGTTTGCGGGATTTATTACTTCTTCAAGTTATGATATTTCACAAAGAATTCAATTACCGCAAGGAGAAGTAAAGCAAGCATTAGGATATGATTTAAAATTTAGCGATGTAAAAATTATGGATAAAGACAAGGGTAAACAAGTGTTTTTGTCTGTTGAAATTCAAAAAGGTAATAAAATAGTAACAGGTGTACCGGATATCTATGTTGAAAATAATGAACGTGGTGAAAGCAAAAGATTTCATCATCCATTTATTTTACGGGGATTTTTATCTGATTTATATATTTCGCCAGAAGGTTTTGATGAAGGTATAACGCAAAAGTCTAATAATCAGAATTTCGTAATTAAAAAGAATGAAACAGTTTCTTATGGTAATTATGAGATAATGTTTGTAAATTATGATCTTTCAGGTATGCAGTCTCAAGGTGATCATGGCTTTAGTGTTGGTGCGGATTTGCAGGTTTCATATAAAGGTGAAAAAGCTGTATCATTTAAACCGTTCTTTTTCCCTAATGTTAAAGATAATCCAAAAAGTCGTGTTAAGCTACCAGGTCAGGAAGATGCATATCTTATATTTGTCGGAATGAATGTTAATGATAAAAATATTAGTTTAATGTACTCAGGACCAGATTTAACTGATTCTGATGTTGAAGAAGAAATTCCACAACCTATAATGTATGCAGAAGTCAGTACAAAGCCAGGTATGACAATGCTATGGTTAGGAGTAACATTGTTGCTGTTGGGGGGTGTTTTTTCTATATATCGAAGAAAGTCTAAAAACTGATTTTTTTCATGACTTTGATATTTAAAGCATTTATTTATAGTTTAATGAAAGTTAAATTAAGAACGTAACATATATTTGTTGTAAAGTTATTAAATTTAGTGCTACTTAATATAATATTATAATAACCTATTAAGGAGGTTTTAATGAAGAAAGTAATAATTTTTCTAATGCTACTTACTCTGCTAAGTATGTTTGTTGTTGTATTTGCACAAGATGCACCAAAGTTTAAATACACTGGTGTTAAGAAATGTAAAATGTGCCATAGTAAAGCTAAAAAAGGTAAGATTTATGAACTATGGCAAGAACGTAGACATTCTAAAGCTTATGCTACTCTGGCAACAGATCATTCAAAAGAAATCGCTAAAAAAGCTGGTATTGAAGGTGACCCTCAACAAGCAAAAGAATGTTTAAGCTGTCATACAACTGCTTATAATGTTCCTGCAGATCAAAAATTACCAACCCTCACTTTAGAAGAAGGTGTATCATGCGAAGCTTGTCATGGCCCGGGTTCTAAGTATAAGAGCATGAAAGTAATGAAAGGTCTTTTTGCTGGGACCATGAAAGCTGAAGATTATGGATTGATTGAACCGGATAAAGCAGTATGTGAAAAATGTCATAATTCTAACAGCCCGACCTTTAAAGAGCTTAAGTTCGAAGAAGCTTTTAAAAAAATTGCTCATCCAGT
Source organism: Bacteroidales bacterium (assembly GCA_030635365.1). GTDB lineage: Bacteria > Bacteroidota > Bacteroidia > Bacteroidales > UBA12077 > UBA12077. The sequence goes on along the minus strand of DAOVYZ010000080.1, from coordinate 4,911 downwards.
TCCTGCGAAACAATAGTGATAATTCTATAATATTATTAAAGAACATTAGGCCAACATTTCATTTAATTGTTGGCCTTTTTTTTGTGGTTTAGTGAGCTCTGTTTTATTTTAGTGTTAAATTTTTTAAATTTGTAAAAATTTAATCAGATTATAATCCGCATAATTTTTTGCGCAAAGTATTTTCTTCAAATAAAAGAAATCTTACCTAACAATATAATCAGCTATATTTATTACACAATTATAACAATTTATATATTATAATACTTAGGAGTCTATTTATTAAATAATGTTAGTGTTTATTAATAAATCTGTTGAGAATGTTATGTGTATAATACTTTGGAATCCAAGTATTGTTTGAATATTCTTTTTAATATTTTTCTTTAACTGAAAGTTTTAAAATAAAATATAACATGTTAAACAAACAAAATTTAAAAATGGGAAAATTAAAATTCAAATAAAAATTAATAAAAACTATTACTATTGTTTTGTTTTAAACCTTTTTTCTAATCATTTGTTTAGTATTTATAATTTTGATTTTCATATCTAAGTTAATGGGTAAATAGGAGTTGGTGTACAAAATTAGACATAGAAAACATTATTTAAATATGGATTTGACAAAATATAAGTAAACAAACAAAGTGTGGAATATGTCGACGATGCATGTGGTTATTTCCTACAGAATGTTTAAGTACTTATTATAATGAAGTTAGGTTGTATTTGTTTATTATTTATGGAATTGGTGTGGAATTTATCCACAAATTTAATGTTGTAATTTCAATCAATGTGTAATTGTAGTTTTTAAATGATATTTAATAATTATAAGAAAAATTTAAACTTAAGTGTATACAGTTCTTTGAGAATTTATTCTGGTATACTTTTTGTAATAAATAAAAACAGTGAAACAACTTAATTGTGTTTCATCATAAAGTAAAAAGTAAAGTATTTAATAACAGAAAGGAATGTTTGTTATGGTGGCATTACTAGTAGCATTGACCTTCATTCTTGCATTAGTTATTGATGCATTGGTACGTAGGTATAAAAAGAAATCTGTTGATACAAAAACAGATTTATCTACTGTTGTCAATCCGGCAATAAGTTTTCCTATGGGATATTTCCTTACTCCTGGGCATTTGTGGTTTAATCTCCACTCTTCAGGGAAACTACTCATGGGCATTGATGATATGATTAGACGTACAATTGGGAAGCTAAATAATATTAGCCTGAAAAAACAGGGAGAAAAGGTTAAAAAAGGTGAACTTTTAGCGGTTCTGAATAAGGGTGATAAAGAAATTCGCCTACACTCTCCAATAGATGGAATTATTGAAAGAGCGAATAATGAACTGGAAAAAAGTCCTAATAAATTTTTGAAAAATCCCTACAAAAATGGCTGGTTTTATCTCATTAGTCCAGATGATTTGTCCGAAAACTTAAAGAATTTTGTAGTGGCTGATAAGGCAAAAACATGGTGGTCACAAGAATTAAAACGCCTTCGAGAGTTTATTCAGGCTCATATTCCTCAAGAAGAGTTGGCAGGTTCTACTCTTTTAGATGGTGGATTTCCTTTGGATGATATAACGCAATATTTTGATGAAAAAACTTTGAAAGAATTCGAGGCATCTTTTCTTCAAGATCAATCTTTAGAAACTCAGAGGGAAAATTAAGGAGAGATAAAATATGAATAATCCTAAAGCTATATTAATTGATATAACTCAGTGTATCGGATGCGAAGCCTGTGTCAGCGCTTGTAAAGAAGTTAATCAACTTCCAGATATAGAAGATAAAGAGCTTTCTTCAACTGCTTATACTGTTGTGAAAGAAAAAGATGGTGTTTATTATCGACAAATGTGTATGCATTGTAATGAACCGACTTGTGCTTCAGTATGCCCTGTAAATGCTTTTGAGAAAACAAAAGAAGGTGCCGTAGTATATCATGGTGAAAAATGTATTGGTTGTCGATATTGCATGCAGGCATGCCCTTTTGATGTTCCTGCTTATGAATGGGATAAACCTCTTCCTTTGGTTAGGAAGTGTACAATGTGCATAGATAGGCAGAGAAAAGGAGAAATCCCGGCTTGTGCCAGCGCTTGTCCTACAGAAGCTACTGTTTTCGGTGATAGAGATAAACTAATAAGGAGCGCTCGTAAAAGGATCCAGAAAAATCCTGATAAGTATGTAAATCATATTTATGGTGAGAAAGAGGTTGGCGGTACATCAGTTTTACTGCTATCCGGTGTGCCGTTTGGAGATCTGGGATTTCGCACTAATCTTATTGAAGAACCCCTTGGATCGTTAACATGGAAAATAATGTCTAAAATTCCAAATTATTCGATATTATGCGGAACAATGCTTTATGGTATTTACTGGATCATAAATAGAAGAATTGAGCTTGCAGAAGTTAAAGATAATTCAGATGAATAAAGTTTAAAAGAATAACAGATATCAAGAATTAATGAACGAGGTTAACATGAATATAAAACTTCCATTTAAAATAACATTCTGGAAAGTTGTTTTAGTTCTTACCTGGATTTTTGGAATCATAGCTACTATTGTTCGATTCACTCAAGGATTGGGAGCATCAACTAATTTGAGCAATCATACCCCCTGGGGAATATGGATTGGATTTGATCTCCTTTGTGGAGTCGGTTTGGCGGCTGGTGGATTTACTATAGCTGCAATTGTTTATGTTTTTCATTTGAAAAGATTTTACCCGATATTAAGACCTACTATCCTGACAGCTTTTTTAGGGTATATTTTAGTAGTTGTGGCTCTAATGTTTGATTTGGGACAACCACACAGAATTTGGCATTTAATGGTTTATTGGAATCATCACTCAGTGTTATTTGAGGTAGGCTGGTGTGTGATGCTTTATAATACAGTATTATTTTTAGAGTTTCTTCCCATAATTTTTGAACGTTTTGGCTGGGGAAAACCTAAAAAATGGTTAAAAAAAGTCACGGTTCCTATTGTTATTGCAGGAGTTGTTTTGTCTACTCTACATCAATCTTCTCTTGGCTCTTTATATCTTATAATGCCTGGGAAATTGTATCCGTTTTGGTATTCTGCTGCTCTGCCTTTTTTCTTCATCATTTCGGCAGTCGCAGTTGGATGCGCAATGGTGATCTTCGAATCTCATCTTAGTATGAGAGCATTTGGACACAAATTGAAATTGGATATTCTTGTAGATATAGGTAGAGTTATGATGGTTACTCTAATAGTATACATGATCCTAAAAATACAGGTCTTTACAGCACAAGATGTGTGGCCGTATCTTTTAGAAATGAGAACCGAGACATATCTTTTTGTTTTAGAGTTTTTAATTGGAGTAATTATTCCGATCATCTTGCTATCAATTAAGAGGATCAGGATAACTACCCGGGGACTATATTATGCATCTTTATTCACAATTACCGGATTTTTATTGAATCGAGTTAATATCACGATAACAGGGATGGAAGCTGCATCTGGCGTTAAGTATGTACCTTCATGGATGGAAATAGCTGTTACAGTAGCAATTGTCTCTACTGGTTTTTTCGTATTCGCCTTGGCTATTCGATATCTACCTATTTTTGAACATCATACTGAAGAACAAGAGTCTGAAAGTTATAAAGGTGTGTTAGAGGATGAGCTTTCTACAGATAAAGGATTAAACGTCCCTTTAACTAGTGATGTAACGTAGTTTTCGATTAAAATGAGGTGCTATTATGACAATGAAATTCTCAAGAACTGATATTGCATCGCAAGAGCGCTGTCTTTGGATGACAGCAGGTGTAGTTTCATATAAATTATGCCCTTTTAATTATAATTGTGAACATTGTTCTTTTGATAAAGGAATTCGACACAGTTATACAAAAGATAATATATCTCTTGCCAAACTCGAAATCGATAAGCAAGCGAATTTGAGCAATGAGTTCAACGATACTGATTCATTTTTCACTTTTTCTGCTCCTGATGTTCAAGATGAATATAACTTTCATCTAAATCATGTATGGGCACGTCCTCTGGATGATCAAAAGTGGGAGATAGGTATTGATAAACTTTTAAGCTATGTTCTACCACCTCCTATCAGTATTAACATTAATAAAGATAATAGGCATATACAACAGAATGAGATTTTTGGGAAAATAGTCACTGATGTAGGTACAATTTGCTTGGTCGCCCCTATATCCGGAACTGTTGTCTCTCAAAATCCTGATATAGGGACGCATCCTCAACTATTACAAGAGGATCCCTTAGGAAAAGGGTGGTTAGCTCAGATTGAATGTAAAGATGACAGTACTGAACTAACAGAGGCTTATTCCGGTTTTGAAGCAAAAAGATTTATGCAAAAAGAAATTGGCCATTTAAGCCATGTTTTGAAGAATCATGGTATTGAAACTAACAAAGTAGATGGAACTTTACCGGATGGAGGTAAGCCTATTGAATATTTACATCAAATTTTTCCAGTAAAGTACTGTGTAGTATTATCCAGAGTTTTAGCTGCTCAAGGAAATGCAAGTTTGTAACTTTTTTGGTAGCAAATAATCTGGGGCTGTATTAAGAACAATTAGCATGCTCTTAATACAGCCCCAGATTAAAATTGTATACTAATAAATAATGCTTTACTTAAGGAATTAAAAATAACTTGCTTTTATCAGGAAATTAATTTATCTTTATGTCTTAAATGAGATTAAAATTCTGTTAATTTGTGAATAATTCAGGATTACCATGCCGTTAGGATTAAAACTCTTTGTAGCATTAACTTTAGTTCTGTTTATCGGATTAGGATTTTTTACTCTCTTACACATCAAGAGCCATACCGATGATCTGCTGGAACTGGTTCAAATAAATGCTCTACAAGCCACTGATTTAATTAAAGAATCCACTCACCATAGCATGCTAATCAATCGTAAAGAAGATATCAGTCAGACATTT
>DAOVYZ010000041.1 GCA_030635365.1 Bacteroidales bacterium | reverse complement strand
TTTCGCTATCGGAAAAGTTGTCCCGTGGTTTAACTTTATAAAAACCCCCTCCAATACCAGCAAAAATATATACATTCACCCCTGCATTAAATTTTTGCAACTTTCCCCTTAAGGACATTGTTCGGTATGAAACTTTTGATTTTTCCTCAGTAAGATGATATTCAAAATGCCCGTTTAATTCAATCATGTTCGATGAAAAGGAATAATTTCGACCTTCATTTTTTGATGCAACATCTGACCCATAAAACCTGGCATAAGATAATTGCCCTTTAACTGCTACACGGTCATAAAGCCTATATCTATATCCGGCATAAATATTAGGCCTTGTATAAGCAATATCAATATTTTTAATCTCTGAAGCATCTTCTTCCTTAGCTCCTCCCATATCACCCAAGTAATTTGTAGCCCCTATTCCTCCTATTATTTCGGAACGTGATAATTTCCATCGTTGAGAGAAACTCAAAGTTGGAATTACAACAATAAGAATTAATATGATAAATTTTCGTACCCTCATTTCAAAATGCACTGTATGACAAAGTTACTCATTTTTACTAAACTTTTCCAATAAGTTATCTCCTTTAGAGATTTCATTTGGTATTATATATACGATATTTATCCTTTTTTATTTTGGTTTTCTTGTTAATTTCTTTTATCCAAACCCCACATTAACTTATTTCTCAATGTTTTATAAAAACTTGTATTGTTCAGTTTTATTAACTGTATTTTAAACTCTGCCTTCGTAATTGTAATTTCCTCAGTATTCTTTATCATTATTGACCTGTGATCTAATGATGCAATATAATTTAATGCCCTACTTTCCAGCTTTAATTTTAAAGTACTACTATCCGGCAATACTATCGGGCGAACCGTAAGGTTATGCGGTGAAATAGGAGATATTATAAAATTCCCGGACCCGGGTATTATGATAGGCCCCCCAACACTGAGCGAATATGCTGTTGAGCCCGTAGGTGTAGAAACCAATAAACCATCTGCCCAATACGTGTTTAGAAATTCCCCATCAATATATGCATGAACTGTAATCATAGCAGAATCAACTTTTTGAATGGTTATTTCATTTAAACCATATGGGAATTCGCTAAACAAATTTGATGATGATTCAAATTTAATTAATGTTCTTTCTTCTATAGAATATTCTTTTAAAAGAATTGCATTTAGTGCTGACTCTATTTCATCCTTCCCAATACTCGCTAAAAACCCTAAACGGCCTGCATTTATACCTACTATTGGGATATTTGAATCTCTAACAAACGTAATGGCATCAAGAATTGTCCCATCTCCACCAATACTAAATAATAAATCTACTTCCCCTTTTATCTCATTATGTTTTGAAAAAGTAGAAATTGACTCTCCCTTAAGATTTATTAATCTTACAAGGAACTCATGAAATTTATCATGGATAATAAGCTCAACATTATTTTTATGCAGAATTTCAAAGAATTTTTCTACAAATTCTTTAAATCTTTTATCAAAGTTACGCCCATATATAGCTACTCTCATTTTAATCCTTAATTATTGGAGCACCAAGATGTAAAAATATTCCATGTTCTCCAAATTTATTCATTGAATATTCAACACGCAAAACTTTATCATAGTAAGTTACTAAATCTATACCAATTCCTCCTCCAAATATAAATTCATTTACTAAATCATTATTCATAATCATTTCCGATTTTACATAACCCGTATCAAAAAATAGGTTCACATAAAGAGCATAATGAGCTTTGCTGAATTTATTGGTTGGAATAAATTTAAAATTTATTGCAGATTGAGATATAAGTTCATATTTTAAATTTGTTTTAGACATGTAATATGCCGAACCATTTGTGGTATAATATTCTAATCCTCTTATATAATTCTCATATCCTATTGCTTCGTTAAAATAAATGGAATTTTCATCGCCAAAGCCCCATTTACCTTCTAAACCTGTATTTAAATATAGTTTATCAGTTAATCTTAAATTATCCTCTAAGATTGATCTTAAATAAAAAACACCTTGTTGTGTAAAAATACCTACTCCTGTTTTGTTAATTAAGGCAAAAAAGCGATATCCTTCCAATGGATAAACTTTTGAATCTCGTTTATCATAATCAAATACATAATCGAGAGATATATAGGATATTTCTTTTTTATCATTAATAAAATAACTACTATTCAATGAATACAGCGAATCAGCAACAGAAGCTTTTGTAAATTTAATATTTAAGAAATGTCTTGTATAAATAAATGGCCTATAAATAAGAAAAGTTGAAAAATTCAGATTCTCTCCTGCATAACTATCATATAATTTCAAATAATCCAATTTATCATTTGAGACCCGAAAGGGTAGCTCATGGTTTCTAAAATAGTTCCATTCAAAGCCAAGTCCTAAACGTTGTTTTTTATCAATAAATGGTTTTCGGTAGTGAATTACAAAACTATTATTATATCCAAAAATTGTTTTAAATTTTAAAACTTCTTTTCTTCCTCTAAAATTATTAATTAGCAAATAAAGTCCGTAATCAACTCTGTACCATTCTCTATTCTTAATGAATGAACTAAAATTTCTATCGGCATGCTCCAATATTGGATAGGGCCATATATACCACCTTTCCTGAACAATAATGCTCACTATAACATCATTACCTTCATTTATCTCATAATTAATTGTTGCAAAATTAAAAAGTGAAGTATTTAACAGATTCTTTTCTGACTTTCCAATTAAATCCGATAATTCTGATAATAAAATATAATCCCCTTCATTAAATATTAATTCTCTAATAATAATTTTTTCTTTAGTTAAATCATTTCCTTCTATGTTGATTTTTATAATCAGTAAACTATCATCAGAATAAGTATAATTATCAATCGCACAAGATCCATTTATAGTATAAAATAGAAAAATAGATATAAGAAGAAACTTAAAAGTGGAAATCATTGCGGATGCACCTATGTATTTAAAAAACGCATGAATAAATCGTACCGTTCATTATAAAGATCTTCCTGTTCATCATATTCCATAAACGATGCTTTAATATTATATTCATAACGATCAAAGGTCTGTATAATTGCAGTAAGGTCAGTTACATTTAATTTTAATGTAACTTCCAGTTTTTTCGATTCATCTAAAGTATGTACATACATACTTAGTATCTTAGCATCGTTAGATTCTATTATTTGAGATATTTCAGTCATTGAATAATCGCTATGTGATATTTCCAAAACTATAATTCCTCCGGGTTTCTCTATTGCCGAAAGTTCTGAGAAACGATGCAATAAATCATTCATCTGCACAACACCAAGAAATTTATTATTATGGCCGAGCACAGGAACAACCGTTAATTTTAGCCTGGCTGCTACTTCCATTACTTCATAAATGTGCTGGTCATACCTTACTGAAGGAGTAAATAAAGATAATCGATGATTTCCAATAGGTTCATCCGGATTATTAACATCATAAATATCGGCATCGGATATTAGTCCTAAAAACTCTTCATTATTAACTATTGGCATATGAGATATGCGAAACACTTCCATCCAATTTAATGCTTCTACTGCAGTATCGGAAGTGCGTAATGAAGGTATCTCGTCAGAAATTAATTCTTTTGCCAACATAAGTTTCTCTTATTATCAAAATTACTCGTATTTTTACTCAATTAACAAGTAAATACTTAAAAAGTTTATTCATTTGCCAAATTACTTTCAATAAATGACCAGACTAAGTGTAAATATAAATAAAATTGCAACATTAAGAAATGCTCGCGGGGGAAATATTCCAAATGTTTTAGAGGCTGCTATAAATTGTCAGAAATTCGGCGCCGAGGGAATAACAGTTCATCCAAGGCCTGATGAAAGGCATATTAAATACCAGGATGTATATGACATTAAACCTGCAATTGTAACAGAGTTTAATATTGAAGGTTATCCTTCTGACAAATTTATTGATGTAGTACTTTCAATAAAACCCAGCCAGGTTACTTTAGTCCCTGACCCTCCCGGTGCTTTAACATCAAATGCCGGGTGGGATACAATTAAAAATAAAGCCAAACTAAAAGATATTATTTCACTGTTTCACTCTGCTGATATAAGAACTTCGATATTTATTGAAACTGATCCTGAATTGATTAAAAATGCAGCTGATACAGGTACAGATAGGATTGAATTATATACTGAACCATATGCTGCTAACTATACTAAAAACAGAGAACAAACCATTGAACCTTTTATTAAAGCTGCTGTAACAGCCAATAAAGTTGGTTTGGGTTTAAATGCCGGGCACGATTTAAATCTTGATAACCTCAAATATTTTAATCAGAATATTCCCGGATTATTAGAGGTTTCAATAGGCCATGCACTAATTTCTGATGCTATTTACCTGGGCCTTGAAAATACTATCCAGATGTATCTGCGTGAATTGAAATAATAAATTAATGGAATTGTTTTTCAGGAAATATGGTGAAGGCCCCCCATTAATTATTATTCATGGTTTATATGGTTCATCTGACAACTGGGTTAGCATTGGAAGAAACCTATCGGAATATTTTGAAGTTTATTTAATTGACCAGCGAAATCATGGCAGGTCTCCGCATTCTGATAAACATAATTATAATCTTCTAAAAGAAGACCTCAGAGAATTTATGGACAATCAGAATATTGAAAAAGCTATTCTTTTAGGCCATTCCATGGGTGGCAAAACTGCTATGTTTTTTGCCACAGATTATCCCGAAAGGGTAAGCCATTTAATTGTTGCAGATATTTCTCCATTATCTTATAAAAATACCGGTTCTTTTCAGTTACTTTCACACACAACTATTTTAAATGCTTTATGCAATATTGATTTTAGCAATATCTCTAGTCGAGAAGATATTGATATTATTCTTTCAAAATCTATCCCTCAAGATAAATTGCGGCAGTTCTTATTGAAAAATATAAAACGATCAAAAGATAATAAATATAGCTGGAGCTTAAATCTGGAAACCATTCAAAATGAGTTTACAAATATTATGGAAGGTTTGGATAATAATAAATCCGGAATAACCGGATTTCCTGTTCTGTTTATTAAAGGTGAAAATTCTGAATATATTTCAGGGCAGGACATTGAAGCCATAGAGTTAGTTTTTCCTTATGCAGAAATTGAGACAATACCAAATGCCGGGCACTGGTTACATGCCGAGCAACCTGATGAGTTTTTAAGAATTGTTCGAGAATTTATTTTATAATAGTTTATCAAAACGAAATTTAAACAGGCTCTAATAAAATGGAACGCAGATTATACGGATTCCTTCAAAAGAAGGAATCGCAGATTAACACTGATTTTATAGATGCTCAAATTAAAATACAGTTGTAGATTCAATGTTTTCTTTCGTTATTAAATCTTCTCCTTTATATTTTAGTATAAGTTGTGCTATTGTCAAAACATCTTTCTCGCAGTATTTAACAATCCTTTGTATATCTTTATCTTTCCAATAAACTTCTGCTACCATGCTTCCATCAATATCATCTTTAGGTGTAGGTATATTAAAAATATGAGATAATAGGTTTAAGGAAGTGTAATTTTTATAATCCCCAAATTTCCATAATTCCATAGTATCAAGAAACATTACCTCCCATGGCTTTTTACCTGCAATATCAAGTATTTTAGGAAGCTTTAAATCATTAATCAGCATCCGCCTTGCTATGTATGGAAAGTCAAATTCTTTTCCATTGTGTGCACACAATTGCAGCTCCCTGTTTGATTCATGGTACTTTTTGATCATTTCAGAAAATTCGGTTAAAACTGCCTTTTCATCATCTCCATAAAATGATTTTAACCTAAAATGTTTCTCATTATCTTTAATTATTAGAATTCCAACCGAGATACAAATTATCTTTCCAAACTCTGAATATATTCCAGCTCGCTGATAAACGTCAGATGCCTGTTGATCATCATTCCTAAAATAAGATGATTTTCTATCCCAAAACTCTTTAAATTCTTCAGGTAAAGAATCAAAATCTTTGTATTGGGGAACTGTTTCTATATCCAGAAACAAAACATTTGTTATATTGATATGGGCTAACATAATATAATTTTAATTTGTAACTATATGGGAACATGAAATTACAAAAAATAATTTATTGTTCAATACAATTTATCTCACAGTCCTAAAAATTTAAAAGTATGTAACTAATCAGTATAGCTAATTGGTTGATAATTATAATAATATATTAACCGCAATGTACGCAAAGAAGACACGCAAAGTTCGCAAAGGATTTAATATCAATGATAAAAAATCTTTGTGTTCTTTGCGACAATTCATTGCGTTCTTTGCGGTTAAGTGTTTTTTATTGAAAATTAAGATTTTATATATTTTAAAACATACTGATTAGTTACAAAAGTATTAAAGAAGTTCTTCTTTACAACCAACATTGGCTCATCAAATATATTTATAAAAAAATGCCTAATAGATTAATTCCATTAGACATTACTTTATTTTTTTGTGAATATTATCTTAACGATAATAATTCAAGATTAAGCTACTCAGACTCCTTTTCTTTCAATGGCAATAATTTAAATTCTGTTGCCTTAAATCTGCCATCGACAAGTTCTCCAACAATTTCAGCGTCTCTAACTTTTTTACACATTCCGTCTTCTGCATGAGCATCACCATAATCTCCTAATTTAATGCCATCTACATAATATGCTTTGTCATCAATTTTAACTGCTAATGCACAAGCTGTTCCTTCTAAACCAAATAGACACATTCCACAAGCTGCTTTAACAGTTTGAGCTTTTGGATTTTTTTCTGGCTTTGCATCTGATTGAGCAAATGCTGTAACGCTAAAAAACATTAATGCTAGGACTAAAATTTTCATAGTTATTCTTTTTTGGTTAATAAATAAATCAAAGTAAATATAGTCTTTTCTTATGATTAAGAAAAATGGGGGCAAAGCTTTCATGATCTGCTCCAATATCTAATAAAGCACAACTTGTCCCGCTTTTTCTGGATATTCGGCTATCGCCGAAAATGATGCTTAAGTGTTATAAACTGGCCGCCAATATTGACTTTATCAGTTTGGTAGTTGTAAGCCTTGTATATAAAAAACATATTATAATGTTTAAAATTACTGATGCTCTTAATGAAGAGGATCGCGAGAAAAAGGTTTTACAAATGCAGGCTGTTTTTGGTGATTTAAAAAATAAAATTGATATTATTCATTCTTTTGAGATAGGAGTTAATTCAAGAAATACTCCGTTTTCATATGATGTGGTTATAAACTCTGAATTTGCCTCTTGGAAAGATTTGGAAGCATATGTAAAACACCCCGAACATCAAAAAGCTATTGCCTTGAGTAAAAGTATAAAAAAGGAAAAGGCTGTTGTTGATTATGAATTAAAGCCGTTTAGTTTTCTTGCACTCACTAATTAAGAAAAGAATATTTCCTTTTCCTTATAAGGTGTCCAAAAAGTAAAATAATAATTACTTTTTATTACAAAACCAATTATTAGAGGTTACCTTAACTTATATCATTAATATTATATGGTGTTACCTGGTACACGTAGTAATTTAACCAATTTGAGAATAACAAATGTGCATGGCTCTTCCATCGTACTTGTGGAGTGTTTGCCGGATTATTGTTTTTAAAATAGTTTTTGGGCAGTTGGATTTTCAATCCTTTTTCTACATCTCGTTCGTATTCTCCTTTTAAAGTTGTAGAATCGTATTCGGAATGGCCTGTAACAAATATTTGCTTACCCGATTTAGAAGCAACAATATACACTCCTGCCTCTTCCGATTCCGATATTATTTCTAAATCTTTTATTCGCTCAATATCTTCTCTTTTTATTTCTGTATGCCTTGAATGCGGCGCATGAAAATATTCATCAAAACCTCTAAGTAATGGAATCTTAGGATTACCTATTGTGTGTTCAAATATCCCAAACATTTTACTATTTAAAGGATATTTGGGTACATTATAGAAATGAAAGAGTCCAGCCTGGGCTGCCCAACAAATATACAAAGTAGAAGTTACATGCTCATTTGCCCAATCCATTATTCCCTTTAGTTCATCCCAATAATCCACATCTTCAAACTCTAACATCTCTACCGGTGCCCCTGTAATAATCATACCATCAAATTTGTTTTCCCTAACTTCCTCAAAAGTTTTATAAAAAGCTTGTAAATGTTCTGCCGGTGTGTTTTTTGATTTATGCCCTTTCATATGAAGTAAAGCTATTTCGACTTGTATTGGGGTATTTGAAAGCAACCTTAACAATTGAGTTTCTGTCTTAATTTTCAAAGGCATAAGATTTAATATAGCAATTCTTAAAGGGCGAATATCCTGATGAATTGCTTTAGCCTCTTTCATTACAAAAATATTTTCGGCTTCTAAAATCTCTACTGAAGGAAGTTTATCCGGAATATTTAATGGCATGTGTTTTATTTTAAATGAGTAACGGCAAATATACCAAAAATTTAATATGCTTTTAATTGGACTTAATTGGAAAAAGAAGGTACAATTCTCATCTATTGAAACAGTCTGCATATGACTTGAGGCATAATGCTTTTGTATAAAGTCACGATACTTTTGTCCTATGGCACGCTGCATTTGTTCTGAGGCATAACACATTTATGTTAAGGTAATGATGAATTACAAATTCTAATAAAAAGCACCATTGCAAATGCTGCCAAGCCACATATGGAGACTTTTCGCAGTCTCTTCGATTTATGAATTTCTATTAACGGGATTATTTAATTAATCGAATATATTTTGCTATAAATTTAACCACTTAACTAAATTAATTGTATCATTATTGTTATTAATAACTTTATAAGTTTCACCACTCAAAGATGAGGTATTTACTACTTTTTTAATAAAATCTTCTTTTGTTTTTATGTCTCTATTATTAATCAGATATTTATTTTCAAGATGATCTGCCATAATAGAGTCAGGCCAAATTTCACCATTTCTAATAAAGTTCAATCCACTTGTTTTAATTTTGTTAAACTGATTTCTTATTTCATCCGGGGATATATTTGTTTCTTTTTCGTATGTTATAATTTGTGCGTTTTTCTTTCCTTTTTCTTCTGAAACAGAACGAAAAGCGATAAATGCGTAATCATCATGAAATATATGTTCTTCAAATTGATTAATTTTAATTCTGTAATAATACATTCCATATTGAAAAATACCATCTTCGCCTTCGCCCATATAATTTTTATAGTAGATTTTTTCATTTTCAATTCCCTCTATTATTACTTCTGTTGAGCCACCGGTAATATCATTAATTTTTAGTTCAACATCACCTTCAGAGCCTTTAATAACTTTGCTGCCTCGTTGAACAATTTTAATTTCTTCATCATTATTAATATTTAACCCTTCATTTTTACAAGAGAATAGAATATTGATTAAACATATGTAAATAATGTATTTAAATTTTAAGTAATGCATAACTTTTATGATTAAGTTAATTAATTGAATTATAGCATATCTAAATTTATCTTTTTTTGTTTTATAAAATTAATTAAAATATTATTCGTATCAAAAACTTGAGTAATTGAAGTTATTATGCCTTACATTAATTAAAAAGCATATCCATATTTTTTAATAACTTTACGCCTTATGAATAAAAATTAACCTTATGATAAAACATATTATTATGTTTAAAATTACGGATGCTCTGAATGAAGAAGATCGTATGAAAAAAGCCTTGCAAATGCAAAATATTTTTGGTGATTTAAAAAATAAGATAGAATGTATACACTCGTATGAAGTTGGAATTAATTTACGAAATACTCCCTTTTCATATGATGTTGTAATAAATTCTGAATTTGCCACATGGGAAGACCTGGAAAACTATGTAAAACATCCTGAACACCAAAAAGCTATTGCTCTAAATGCAAGTATAAAAAAAGAAAAGGCTATTGTCGATTATGAATTTTAAATTACCATGAAATGAATGAGCTGTATCCATTAAAGTTTAAATCTATTCTTAAAGAAAAAATTTGGGGGGGGCAAAACCTAAAATCTTGCTTAAATAAAGAGTTGCCGACAAATAAAAATATTGGGGAAAGCTGGGAGTTATCTGGCGTTAAAGATAATATATCGATTATTGAAAACGGGTATCTTGCAGGAAGTAACCTGCAAGAACTTATTGAGGTTTACATGGGCGATTTAATTGGTGACAGGGTATTCGACCAATTTGGTTTAGAATTTCCATTGCTCATTAAATTTATTGATGCCAACGATGTACTTTCTATTCAAGTTCACCCTGATGATGAGCTAGCCCAAAAAAGGCACAATTCTTTTGGTAAAACAGAAATGTGGTACGTTGTCCACGCCGAAAAGGATGCCGAATTAATTTCCGGTTTCAAGCATAAAATTGATAAGGATCATTACCTGCATCATTTAAAAAATAATGAGCTTCCCAAAATTTTAAACTCCGAAAAAGTAAAACCCGGTGATGTATTTTATATCCCGGCAGGGCGTGTTCATGCTATTGGTTCCGGGATAGTTTTAGCTGAAATACAACAAACATCTGATATTACTTATAGAATTTACGATTGGGACAGAAAAGATAATGATGGCAACTCTCGTGATTTACATACAGATATGGCTCTTGACGCCATTGACTTCAAAGCATACGATAGTTACAAAACAATATATAAGGCGCATAATAACAGGACTTCACGCATTTTAACATCAAATTATTTTGAAACAAATATCGTTGAGTTCAATGATGTTATTGAGAAAAACTACAATCGTCTCGATTCTTTTGTAATTTTTATGTGTATTGAGGGTAAGTTTGAAATTAATTATAACGAATCGGAAACAATTCCTGTTGAAAAAGGTGAAACGATTCTTATTCCTGCGGTTATCGAACATTTAATTTTAAAACCTGTTGTTCTGTGTAAATTATTAGAAGTTTATATTCCTGAACCCGGTGAAGAAGAACAAACAAAATAACGGTATAATATTGTACGATGGATTCTGTAATCTATGCTCATGGTCTGTTCAATTTATTGTTAGAAGAGATAAAAATCATTATTTTAAGTATGTAGCTTTGCAGTCGGGAAATGTAAAAAGATCTTTACAAGCATTTAATATTCCAGCCAATTTTGATAAATCTCTGATTTTAATTGAAGGTGATTCTATTTGGTTTAAATCAGATGCTGCTTTACGCATAGCAAAACGATTAAGAGGTTTATGGCCATTATTTTATGTTTTTATTATAATCCCGAAACCGGTAAGGGATTCTGTATATATGTTTATTGCAAAAAATAGATTTAAATGGTTTGGTAAAAGAGATAATTGTTATACACTTACTGGAAACTCCAATAATCAAAATACAAATTCCAATTAAATACTAAATTCTAAACTTCAATTTTTAAAACTATTTAATAATATGCGATTTGAGATTGAAATTTGTTACTTTTTTGGATTATGCTATTTGAGGTTTATAATTTACAGTGTTTTTTTAGAGCTACTAATTAAATTCTCTATTCTGATTTTGGTAAATACCGATTTGTATCTTCAAAAAAATCCATAAGTTGAGTTCTCTTTTTGAAATTTGCTGAATGCTTTACGCCGGCTGGAATAAAATATTGATCTCCTTTTTTATATGTTTTAGTTATGCCACCAATAGTCAGGCCCATTTCTCCTTCAAAAACAACTCCCCACTGCGCACCATGCGAATGTTCGGCTACCTCTCCAATTGGCTCTATTACAAAAAATACTATCTGATGATCTTCTCCCTGAAATAATTTACCTTTTACTCCTTTAAAAGGTATATCTGCATCGGGAAGGTTTTTTACCATTTCCGGATATACTGAATTTTTGAAGTCTTTCATTTTAGTGGTTTTAATAAATGATTAATAATTAT
>DAOVYZ010000275.1 GCA_030635365.1 Bacteroidales bacterium | reverse complement strand
CATAAAAGTAACCGACCACCTCATAATTACCACAAAAACCTATATGAGTTTTTCCGACACAGGATTAATGGATAAACTAAGGGAAAGCACTAAATGGATACCCCAATTCGAACTCATAGAGCGTATACGCGAAGAAGAAAAGAAAATAAGGGACGAAGCTGTTGCAATTGAAAAAGAGAAAGCAGCCCAAAAAATTGAAAGCTTAAAAAATAAAGCCGCAATAGATAAAGAAAGAGCCGACAGAAAATTGCAAGTAACCTTAATGGAGAAAGCCCTTGAGAAAGAGAAAATCTTAATGGAGAAGGAAAAAGCGGTAGAACTTGAAAGGGAAAAGGCTAAAAAAGCTTTAATTGAAAAGGAGAAAGAGAAAGCAACTGAAATTGCCAAAGCAATGAAAAGAGCAGGCGAACCAATAGAAAAGATTGCATCATTTACCGGTTTGCCACTCGAAGAAATAAAGAAATTAAAAGTAAAAAAAGCATAAAATAAGCACTGCTAGTCCGGTGGGATGGCAGGTTCAAACGGCGGGCATCAGGGAGTTAATATTATTCCAATAAACCTTAATCATTGTGCTCTTCCCCGTATCTGGTTAATTTGTGTAAAAATCAAAGAGAATAGGGCATGTGCAGGTACTGAAGCGTCACTAAAGTTTCGAAGCACTAATCACAATTTAAAAAGGTAAATTTGATTTCGAAACGGATTGTGATGCGCAAGAGCCCTGTTCGATGTAGATTTTAACAAATTAAACAGTAACGGTGATTTTTTTTGCTTCTTTTTTGCATGGCAGGCAAAAAAGAAGAATAAAAGAACACATACCGATTCATATAAGGAAAAAGAAAAGAGAAAGTAAAAAGGATTTATTGCCAAAGCAATGAAAGAGGATGGTGACCCAATAGAAAAAATTGTAAGAATCACGGGTTTAACAGAAAAAGAGATAAAGAAATTATAACAACTACAGGTTTTCTCCCTGTTAAGCGGAATTTATTCGTTATCACTCATGAAAACTTTTCTCATGGCCAGAGGGAGTAAAAGTTGTAATGCCATGGTATTAAATAATTGAATTTATAATTCAGTTTCCCAATTAGAGGACACCCTCTTCATATTATCAGGTAAGTTAAACCCAAACTATGCAATAGGATTGAAAAACTAAAGCCAAATGAAGGATAGCAAAGTAATTACAAAGTTATTGGTGCTAACCGTTACCTTTGGTTCGGGTTAAGCCCGCTATAATGCTTTGCATTAGAAATATATTGGTTAACAATATTTAAAAAGAAGATTTGAAATTCTAATGCATAATGCGGGTTAAAATTGCAGAAATAAAAACCGAGGTACCTTTATAGGCACCTCGATTAATCATTAAAATTTGATAATGAATTCAAATAGAAAATTTCCTTAAAAAAAACAAAAAATATTCTAAAGTATCACATGTTTCTAAACACCCTGATTATCTTAGAATAAATAGTACATAATACTTGGGCGTGGTTTGTCCGTTGGTTGGCGGAGTAAGTACGCCTTTTTATTTTGATTTGTACTCCAATAATTTTTATACAACAAATTTGCTCCCGATTTGCACCCCAAAAAATTTTATACAACAAATTTCTGCCCGGTTTGGGTTTTGAAATTTGGGCATTGGATATTATTTGCTATTTGTACATTGAGATTTGGTATTTGGTAATCGGATTTCATTTTCAATTCAAAGTGGTTTAGTATTAATTAAAAATTATTATTTATGATAACAGAAATATCAAATACCCTTCTTCGGGTGGATGAAGAAGTGGGTTATTATGCCGAAATGGCAAGCTTAATGGAAAAGTATAAATCCAAAGAATTACAACTGGAAAAGTTTATTTCCGGTTTGAGTTCGGTAGTAAACGAAGCGCAAAATGCTATACATCAGGCCAGGGGGAGCAATCATACAGCTACTGCTAATGAGCTTGAAAAAGTACGCAACCAAAGTTTTATGGCATTTAGAGATGTCGTAAAGGCCGGAACCCACCGGGTTGATGAAAACTGGGCCAATAATGCCAGAAAAATTGAACGTATAATTCGTTCGCATGGCTGGTCTTTTTACTCAAAAGGCACCAAAGTGCAAACAGCCATAATGGAAAGTTTAAAGGCAGAGTTGGATAAGGAAGAAAATCAATTGCTTATTAACGAAATAGCTTTAAGCGACTGGTATGCCGAAATGAACGAAACCAATAAAAATTACCTCAATGTAATAAATAAGCGTTTTAACGAGGAGGCACAAAAAGAGAAGTATGATACCGGCGAGATATATAAATCCATGCGTTTAGCAGGCGATGATTTATGCCAGGCAATTGAGGTATTATATAAAATGTCGGGAAACCAATTGTATAACGAAATTGCAAATGCAATAAATGCCCTTACCGAAAAGTATATGGCAACAGCACGGGGCAGGAAAACAAGGAACGAAAATGAAAAACTTACACTTAGCGAGAAAGAATAAATAAAGCTGAAGCCAGCCGAAGCTGGCAATCCTGCAAATTGAGTCCATAGGTTAGCGCCCCCGGGCACAAAAACAGGTTCAGCTTTACTCGCTAAATGTAGGAAAATTTTCAGATAAAAGTCAAATATGGCTTAAATAATAAATGGATAAACAAGGTTAAAAAGCCACTCTTCAAATGGAGAGTGGCTTATTATTTTCTGTTTGGTATAAACAGCATTTGTGTTAATTCTTTTTTGTAAATTCACATAGCAAAACAGGGAGTTCCTGTTTTATATAAATAGAAAGACTCCTTCTATCTCTTAACAGATAGGCGATGAGTGCAAATTTGGAATAAATTATATAGAAATAGAAGGAACTTTTAGAGTATATAACATGTTATAAACAATTGCAAAGTAAAGTAAGTGCTAATTATAAACAATAATTATAAAAAAATGAAAAAAAGATATTTTATTACTGCTTTTATATTTTTAATTCCATTATACAATTATGGACAATGGAGTAATACTACTGATAATTACACTAATGGAAGATTAAGCTTAAGACAAACTAGTGCGTCGCTTGGTGATATTATCTCTCTTTATGGTAATAGACTAGATAATGCATCTATGTATGGTTTTGGAGTTGAAGGTAGTACAATATATTATAAAACTTATGCAAACCATAGGTGGTATGTAGGTACAAATGCAGACGACGGAACAAGTTCTACAATGGAACTTAATAATACAAGATTATATATCAATGGAAATATTGGAATAGGAACAAGTAGTCCAGATCAGAGTTTAGAGGTAATTACACCGTATTCTAACAATGTTGATGAAGAGATACGGATAGGAACAAATATTCCGAATATTGGATTTACAGGATTAGGGTTTAATTTTTATTCAAATGAAACGGGGGCATTTTCCAGGCAAATTACAGAATATGTAGGGGGTAACAAATACATACCAATAAAATTTTCATATGGAAATACCTTGTTTAACGGTAATGTTTGCATTGGAACAGCTAATGACTATGGTTATAAATTAGCAGTTAATGGTACGATTGGAGCAAAAGAAATAAAAGTCACCAATGATATTGTGGCAAATGGAATTTATATTAATTCTCAGCCAACTGCTGATTTTGTATTTGAAGAAGATTACAATTTAAGATCTATTGAGGCAGTAGAAGATTTTATAAATGAGAATAAACATCTTCCTGAAATAGAATCAGCAGAAGAAATGGAAAAGAATGGTATTAACCAAGCAGAGATGAATCAAAAACTTTTGCAAAAAGTAGAGGAATTGACTTTATATATGATAGATTTAAATAGGAGAGTTAAATCACTAGAAAAAGAAAACAGTACCCTAAAAAAAGAAAATAGTATTTTGAAAACTCAGTAAAAGCAACAGTTTATAACCATGCATCATGCGCCATGCGGGAGATAGAGCTAATTTTGAGTTGTTTCTTTTATTAAAACATGCATCAGTTTGATAGAGAAACGCTTTTAATCCCGCACAGCGCATATGCTCGCCGTTGCATTCAATTCTGACTCGTCCTAAATAACGGCTACACAATTTGTAGCAATTATGTATAAAAATGACAAAGTAACAAGACGTTACAGTGAAAGTTTTAAACTCAAAATTTTATCGGAACTTAGTACAGGTAAATATACCAAAAGAGAACTAGGTCGTATTTATGGAATCCATAATAGTACTATCAATGAGTGGGTACTTAAATACGACAGAAAAGACTTAATGAATACTAGAGTTATCGTGAAAACAAAAGATGAAATTAGCAGATTAAAAGCCTTAGAAAAAGAGGTAGAACAGCTAAAAAACTTATTGGTAAGAAAAGATATGGAAAAGCTGGTAAGTGACTCTTATCTTGAAGTAGCCGCAGAGAATTTAGGTTATAAAAGTGTTGAAGAGCTAAAAAAAAACTTAAACATTTAGCTCTTATGAAAGCAGTAGATACAACAAGAAAAATAGGTGAATCTAACATTGAAACTACCTGTAATTGCTTTGATAGGCATAGAGATGCATACTATAAATACAAAAAGAGATATCAGCAGCGTAAAGCTGTTGAATCAGAAGTAATTAAATTGGTAAAAGAAGAACGTATAGAGCAACCAAGAGTAGGAACTAGAAAACTATACAAGGCTTTGAAATCATCATTTAAAGCAACAGGAATAAAGCTTGGTAGAGATTGTTTATTTGACATTCTTCGCTCTCATGATATGCTAGTAAAACGAAAGAAAGCAACATGCAAAACTACAGATTCATATCATCGTTTTCATAAGTACAACAACCTTGTGAAAAACATGAACGTAACAGCACCTAATCAGGTTTGGGTGTCTGACATTACTTATATTCGAACTGTCAATGGTTTTTGTTATTTAGCACTAATTACAGACATGTATTCTCGAAAAATAGTAGGATATGATATCAGCGATTCTCTGGAGCTGACGGGCTGTCTTCGAGCCTTAAAACGAGCTCTGAGGACAGCCCGTCCAGCGGTCAAGTTAGTACATCACTCTGACAGAGGTATTCAATATTGTAGCAATCAATATGTACAAGAATTGAAGAAACGAAACATTAAAATTAGTATGACCGAAGAAAATCATTGTTATGAAAATGCAATTGCTGAAAGAGTTAATGGAATTTTAAAAGATGAATTTTATCTTGATCAATGCTTTTTTAATACTCGTAATGCTTGCAAAGCAGCAAAAAATGCAATTGATATTTACAATAATAAAAGATTACACCTATCTTTAGCATATAAAACACCAAATATGGTATTTAAAAAAGCAGCTTAATTTTATGTTTAACCTGTAGCCATATTTTAGGACTAGACAT
>DAOVYZ010000072.1 GCA_030635365.1 Bacteroidales bacterium | reverse complement strand
GTTCGGCAGACAGGTTTGTGGCTATTCTTTTTTTGCCACTAAAACACTAAATCTCTAAGTATCACAAAAAAAGTATAACCACATTAGTTTAAATCACAGCCTTTAATTTTTAGTGGCCTAATAGAAATAATTGTCATACTCTTAACATTTAATAGACTACATTTTTAACAATTCGTTTATTTCCGATTTATTTTATGGCCAAATTTCGTTTGGTTGTAAATTTAGTTAAATATTATTGTTAGCCAAAGTAAGCTTGGGTAGGTTTTTGATTTAAGTTTTACTTAATTTTCAATTCTTCAATTCTTTTATTTAGCTCACTATATGTTATCCTTTTGTGGTTAACATCAAACTTTCTGTTTTGCTTTGTTTCAAATGTTTCGAAGTAGAAATGAGGATGATCATTTATAGATTTTATTACAATTACCGTAATATCATTGCCAACAGGAATTAGTGGGAATTTTAATGTTCCTTTAATTCTATATCTATTACCCACATATAATTTATTTTTATGAAATAGTAATAGTATATCTGTGTCTTTGGAGTCAAAATCCTGAAATTTAAGAGTAATGTTTTCATAGTCTGCAAATCGTTCTAAACTGGTTAACTCATAATTTATTTGCGACAATATATAGCGTGTAATTACAAATGGGCTTGTATATGCTATATTTTCATTTCGGCTCTCCTTTATAACCTTGTCAAAGTTTTGGTCATAATTTATTCTCTGATTATGCCTCTTTTGTTCTTCGGATAAAGAAATATCATGAGTAATTACATCCACCGAAAATTTTCCCCGCTCGCTCTTAAATTTATAACTTATTGTATATGATATTTTAGATGATGCTTGTTTAACGTTTCCGGCCGTAAATCCTGTAAGTAATTTTGAGACCCTGATAACTTCCTTATCACAGCCATATCCTAACGAATTTAATAAATTGACTTCGCTTACTCGTCTGTTTTCATCTATAATCAATATTGCATCAATTGTTCCTGTTATGTTATTTTCAATTGCTGAATTAGGATATTTAATAAGGTTTTTGGCTTGCTCGGCGCATTCGGTACAAAATCCTAAAAAAGCAGCTGAATGTGTAATCACATTGATTATGCCTGCTTCACTATTTTCTTGCTGTGAATAAATAGGATTGAAAAGAGCTAAGACAAAAAGAAATATGTTTATTAATTTCCACTTCATAACAAAATTACTTTTATATGGAAAAAACTAATCCCTCTATTCTTTAATACTTAATTAACAGAACTTATAATATAAATTTTATAAACATCAATTTACAAAAAATATTAATGTGAAGTAGTTAAGGGTTAATATTTTTTATTGATTTATTCGATACTTTAAATATCAATTATTTTTGATAAGGTATGGATTACACTTTATTAAATTCACTAAAATAAAGTTTTAGGCACAATAAGTTTTAAAACCGCAGTTTGCTAGTGTAAATAAGGATTTTGAAGTAACGAAGAAGTTTACATTTTTAGAGCTTACCTAAATCTTATAAGGCTACATATTCAGTCTCTTCATTAGGAATTGTACTATTCTTTTTCTTAAAAGGACAATAAAGTTATTTACTTATTAGGAAGTATCGTTTTACATTTGAATCTTCTAATTGAAGCTGATTTTTTTGCAAAAATCTTGTAGAAATCATCAATTTCTACATAAAATTCTATAATTTTATCTTTAAGCATTTTGGTGTTATTTTTTTAATTTTATAAAAATATTTAACACCTTTTTTCTTATCCAAAATTTACGTTAAATTAAGTATATGTTTACATGAGTTATATAAATTTATTAATGAAAGGATTAATAATATTCTTCTTTATTATTACAACAATTAATTATATTCCTGCACAAAATTCATATGTAGATAGTTTATTATCAGAGATAGAACATTTGGAAGATGATACACAGAAAGTAAATACCTGGATAAGGTTAGCCAAATATGATAGACATGCAGTTGAGGTTAAAGAATATTCATTGCAAGCACTTAAGTTTTCTGAAAAATTAAATTATGATATTGGTAAAGCTAATTCATTATATTATTTATCATACTACTATTATTATAAAGGAGATTTTGAGAAAGTGATTGAGTTAAGAGGCAAAACACTGAAAAGTTTTAATGAGATAGACGATTCAATAGCGTATGCACATATATCAAATATAGCAGGTATTTCATATTTTAGTACAGGAGATGCCGCAAGTGCTTTGAGTACCATTGATCAAGGATTAGAGTATATTGATGGACAAAAATATTCTGAGCTAAGAAACCAGTTAAATATAAATAAATCCAGAATGTTAATTGAAATCGGTGAAATGCAAAAAGCTACTGAGTTGCTATATGAAACGATTAAATATGATTTAAATAATAATAGAATTGAAGATGCGGCACGTTCATATTATAATTTATTACGACTTGATAAGAATATAGATCTGGCTGAAGTTGAAAAATGTTTTTTAGAAGCACTTAATTATGTCAAGGAAAATAAACATGTACGAGATGAATGTGAATTTCTTTATTTTATGGGTGTGTTAAAGTATTGGCAACATAATTATATTGAATCTATTGAATATTATAAAAAATCCGAAAGACTGGCAATTCAGCACAATCTTAAATATAGATATGCAATAACTGCTCACAGTATATCTTTCAATTACATAGAACTAAAAAATTATCAAACAGCCTTAAAATATTCTAATATTTCTCTGTATAATATAATTTTTCTTAGTTTAAACGAAAAAACTCAGCTTTATCAGCAAATAGGAAATCTTTATTTTCTTTGCAAGGAATATAAAAAAGCAATACAATATCTTAAAATAGGGGTTAATTTATCTGAACAAATGGGCAATATTGAAATACAAAGTTTAATAACTGAATCTTTATATAAATGTTATAAACATGTAAACAATTATGAAAAAGCATTATACTATTATGAAAAGCATGTGATTTACAATGATTCAATTTTTAATATAGAAAACAACAATTATATCAGCAAATTAAGGACAAAATATGAAACTGAAAAAAAAGAACAATATATTAAACTTCAAAAGTCCCAATTAAAACAAAATGAAAAAAAATAGCGCATCAGAAAGCTATAAATGAAAAAAAAGTATTGCAAATGTTAATGCTATATATCGGTATAGGGATATTAATAATATTTGTTTTTTTAGTTTTTATGAGTTATAGAAAGAAGAAGAAGGCTAACAAATTACTCACCGAAAAGAGCGATGAAATACAAAACCAAGCGAAAAAACTACAAATGATCAATGAAAAGTTGCATAAACTTGACAAATTTAAAGAAAACATGATCAGCATGATTGTTCATGATCTTAAAAATCCTATCATTGCTATTATTGGAATATCTTCCGATATTAAAGATAGCGAAATTAAAAAAGTGTTTCATTATTCTGGAAACAAAATGTATAACCTTATACAAAACATGTTGGATGTCTACAAATTTGAAGAAACTGATATTAAACTAAATTTGAATCAACTCTCAATATTTGAAATTACCGAAAATGTTATAAAAGAGAATTGGTATTTCTGCGAACAAAAGAATATTTCTGTTCAAAACAGGATACATCCGGCATATGAGGCAGAACTTGATAAGAGTTATATAGAAAGAATATTAGGAAACCTCTTAATTAATGCTGCGAAAAATTCAAAGAATAATGATAAAATAATTATTTCATGTGAACAGGAAGATAATTACCTTAAAATATCGTTTACAGATAATGGTTGTGGAATCCCCAAAAGCTATCAGGATAAAATATTTGACAAATATACAAAAGTAAATAACTCAGATGCAGGGACCGGTATTGGATTAGCTTTCTGCAAAATGATTATTGAAGCACATAAAGGAAATATTGGAGTTATTTCAGAAAAGGAAAAAGGTGCTACTTTTTGGTTTACTTTGCCTTATACAAATCCAATAGAAATAAATAATGGAAAAGTATATATTAAAGAATGGAAAACAAATATTGAATTATCACAAAAGGATAAAGAATTGTTAAGTTCATTGGTAAAAAAAATAAAACCATTGCAAATAGTCGAAGTTACTAATATAAAAACTCTCTTAGCAACTATTGATGAAATTGAAAATCCGAGGATATCACATTGGCATGAATCTTTATTAAATGCCGTATTTGAACATAATCAAGAACAATATAATCAGCTTTTAAATATTGTAATAGTAAACTAAACTGTTTAAATTATTACACTTATCTATTTTTGGAAAACTTTTTGATTAATTTCTGATCCGTTTTTTAACCTATTTAGTCTTTGCAAGAAAACTCCAAATACTGTGTTATTCTCGTTTTGAAAACAGTCATTTACAAAAGTAAATTCCCTGATTTTCAAAACTTCAAAAGCCTTGTCTTTGAAGCTTTCTTATCAAAGACCTTAAAAATATAGAGTTTTCTTGCAGGCACTATTTATGTGTTATTAATCCTGTTTTTATGCATATTCCAATTATTTTACTATTTTTATTATGTTCAAGTTGAATTGATATTTATTTTGTTATTTTTGAAGTAGTTGTTATCTTAAACTTATTTTTGTTGAAAGAATATAGGATACTATTAGTTGATGATAATTCGGATAGTTTAAATTCCATGGTAAAATTCCTGGAAAGATCATCAGATAAATACAATGCTATACTTGCATTGAATGGAAAAGATGCTTTAAATATTGTATCAATCTACGATCCCGATTTAATTATCACAGATTGGGAGATGCCGGAAATGGATGGAATAGAACTTATCAAAACTTTAAAGGAAAATAATGAAACTAAAGATATTCCTGTAATTTTAGTAACAGGTGTTAACACAATGCCTGAAGATTTGAAAAAAGGATTTGAAACAGGAGCCATTGACTATTTAAGGAAACCTTTTAATGAAATTGAATTTAACTCCAGAATTAAATCTACTGTTAAACTTTTAGAATCCATAAAAGAAATAAAACAGAATAAAGCTGATTTAGAAGAAAGCGAAAAAAGATATAAATCAATTGCAGAGGCAAGTTCCGAGGGCATTATTATTTATAATAAATCAAAAATACTTGATGTAAATCAGAACATCTTGAATATGACAGATTATTCAAAAAAAGACCTTATTGGAAGCCCAATTCTTGATATAATGGAACCGGAACATTATGCCAGAATCGTAAATGACAGTTCAATTGGACAATATGAAATATTATGCAAAAAAAAGGATGGCTCTTCTTTCAGTGCTGAAATAAAAACAAAACCTATTGTCTTTAATAATGAACAAGCAATTGTTTTAGCGATAAGAGATGTTACATTCTATAAGGAACAGCTTAAAACAATTAAAAAACAGAGTGAGGCAATGTTGGAAATGGAGAAAGAAATTTCAAGCCAACAGGTTCAAAAACTTGAAAGCAAACTCGAATTTAAGAAAAAAGAACTGATGTCAAATGCAATGTTTTTGGTTCAGTCTGCACAAAAAAACACCAAAATATTTAATGAACTGGAAAGTAGAATACCCCTTTTTAAACAAAAAAACCAGGAAATGTTGCGCTCATTTATTCAAAAATATAAAAATGATGTCTCGGAAAATTTCTGGAGAGAATTTAATATGAGATTTGTAGAAGTAAATAAAGATTTTTATACCAGACTTAATGAGAAATATCCTGAATTAACCCCAGGGCAAAGAAAGCTATGTGCTTTACTACGTTTAAACTTGTCTTCAAAAGAAATAGCATCAATTACATATCAGGAAACCAATAGTATTAATGTTTTCAGAACCCGATTAAGAAAAGTTGTAAATATAGACAAAGACGAAAACCTTATTACTTTTCTAGAGAAGATTTAATTTGAAAAGTAAGCATTATTTAATTTGTGTTTAAACCATTTAAACTACCATATAGCCGCCAAAATCAAAAATACAGGCAGTTTTCGAGAAGATTGAGTGATTTAACTATATATAATAAATTTTGCCTTCTAAAATGAGCTGTAAGTCAGCATTATAAAAAAAATGTTAACTGATTGTAAATATGAAAAACTTCATATAAAAAGCATAATACGAACTGTATAAGTATCAGTATAACTAACTCTTAGATATATCTAATATTTTTATAATGCAAAAATCATAACTCTCCGCAACTTAATTTTGTCTTTCAATGCGCAGATAATCTGTGCGATACGTTTTTATGTATCAATCTTTCAAACCTGCATGTTAAGAATTATTCAACCCGCTTTATTTTAATAACAAGCGACTTGTGTCTAATTTAGCTGATATTTTAAATTCAATTAATGAAAAACACTAGTAAAAGTAAATATCTAATCTGAAAAATTGCAGTTATGAAAAATACGTATTTAAAAGCATTAGTGATCGTTATTATATTAATTAATAGCTGTCATTTATTTAGCCAGTCACCAGGAGGAGTCGGTACCAACCTTAATTTATGGCTCAAGGCTGATACAGGGGTAACGGCTTCAGGTTCCGATGTTTCCACCTGGGCTGATCAGTCTGTGAACAACTACGATGCAACACAGGCAACTACCTCTTTGCAGCCTGATTTAATCACAGAGGCAATCAACTTCAATAATGCCATTGATTTCGATGGTGCAGATGACCGGCTTATTTCAACCACTGCAAGCAATCTGGGAATGACTGGAACCAGTCCTTTCACTATATTTACTGTTTTTCAGCGAGATGTAGACAATGGAAATAGGCAATGTTTAATTGCAAACAGCACAGGTATAAATTATACTCCATTTTATTATGTTTCAACTTCAGATGCAATGGCGATGGGAAGATCTGGTTTTGCAGAATGGGTAGGAATGGAAACCTATCAGGTAGGGGAAGTTGCACTTACCGGATTGGTAAGAAGCAATTCATTAACTTATCAACATTATGCCCGGGGAGCAGCTGACGGCATAACACATAACAGTGCTGATGCGTTTGTAGATGTGACAATGTGGATTGGTAATCGCATCTCCACCAATCACCAGATGAATGGAAAAATTGCTGAAATGGTTATTTACAATACAGATTTAAGTACCAATGATTTACAAAAAGTGAACTCTTACCTTGCCATAAAATATGGCATAACGTTGAATCAAACAACAGCAACCGACTATCTGGCTTCGGACGGTGCTACTAATATGTGGGATAAAGATGCAACTAATGCTTCCACCTACAATAATGATATTTTCGGTATAGGTCGTGATGACAATTCAGCTTTAGGGCAAGTAAAATCAAAATCTGTTAACAGTGACGCTATAGTTACCATCGAAGCTGACGGAGAGGGTACAAACGCTACTCCCGCATTTACCGATATTGCCGATTTAGAATTTTTAACTGTTGCAAACGATAACGGTTCAACTTCGGCTGCTTCTTCAGAAGTTCCGCAGGAATCTATGGCACGCCTTACACGTGAATGGCTGGTTCAGGAAACCGGAGAAGTCGGAAACGTTACGATATCGTTTGACCTTGACGACCAGACAGCACTGGCAAACACTGGCACAGCATCTGAATACAAACTTCTCATAGACAGTGATGGCGATTTTTCTAATGCGGCCATCTCAACTGCCACTGCATCTTTTGTCGGTAATGAAATTACTTTTTCCGGAGTTTCCAATTTTAGCAACGGTACGTATTTTACACTTGCGCTTATTGATGAGGCTCCGGGTGGAAACCTTGCCAATTTACAGCTCTGGATGAAGGCTGATGCAGGAACTACTGAAACCGGTAATGGAACAGCATTGACAGCTTGGACTGATCAGTCGGGCAATAGCTATACCGGCGACAGTAATGGAGGCGATGGAGAGGACAATCCGATTTTCCGTGATAATGCAGCAGACAATATCAACTTCAATCCGGTCATTGACTTTGACGGTGTTGACGACGGAATCAGCTTCGGTTCCGATTATATCTTCTCGAACAATGCCGGTATAGAAATATTTGCAGTGGTCTCCTGTAATGAGACCGGCAGTAGAAAATTTGTTTTTGATTTTGGTCGTATAGCAAATTTTGGGTATGGACTGAATTTTTCACAAGATGAAATGGGTCTCTATACTTCAGTAGGTTCCCCCATTGGAAGCCTCGGAGGTGTTAGTGTAGGTGCACCTAATCATGGATATAGCAATAATACTCCTGTTGTGCTTGGTGGCAGTATAGAGTTTGGAAATAATCAGGATATTATAATTAATGGTTATACTGTAGGGACTAATACAAACACATTGACTCAACTGACAGCAGCTGAAATAAATGAAATTCCTACACATAATGCTGCCCCTGACGGAGGGCCAATGTCAATTGGGCGTCAGAGTAAAGTTTTGAATATTAGTGATCGAATCTTTAATGGTAAGATTGTTGAGTTCATTATTTACAATAATACCTTGACCAATGCGGAACATCTGCAGGTTAATTCCTACTTGGCTCTTAAATATGGTATCACTTTGGATCAGGCAACAGCCACTGACTATATCGCCTCTGACGGCACTACCAAAATGTGGGATAAAGATGCAACTAATGCTTCCACCTACAATAATGATATTTTCGGTATAGGTCGTGATGACAATCAAGCTTTAGATCAACGTGTTTCAAAAAGTATCAATGCAGGAACCATTCTTACTATTGCATTAGACAATGATTTTACCATTGCCAACAATAATATCGGGAGAACTACAACTCATACCAATGATAATCAATTTTTAGTTTTTGCTAATGATGGAGGAGCAGTAACAACCCAAACTACAGAAATGGACGTAGCACTTTATCAAAATCGTGTAACTCGTGAATGGAAAGTAGATGCTACCAATTTTTCACAAACTGGAAATTTGAAATTTGATGGATTTGACTGTACTTATGTGCTTCTTGTTGATTCGGATGGGGACTTTACTACCGGTGCAACCGTTGTTGGGGCACTCGATAATAATGGAGAAATAACAGGTGTAACGCTTAATGATGGTGTGTACATGACTCTTGCACTCCCTCTTGATCCTGATGCCGGAACCAATAATACAGTATCAAGCTGTGATATTACAACCAATTTTGATCTTTTTGCTAATCTGGGTGGTACACCCGATGCAGGTGGAACATGGAACGATGACGATGCAACAGGTGCCTTGACGGGAGGCATATTTGATGCCAGTGCGGTTGGAGCAGGAACTTATAACTTTACTTATACCGTAAATGCCACAGCACCATGTGTTGGAAATGCTACAGCCACAGTAACAGTAAATGTTATTGCCTCTCCCGATGCAGGAACCAATAATACAGTATCAAGCTGTGATATTACAACCAACATTGATCTTTTTGCTAATCTGGGCGGTACACCCGATGCAGGTGGAATATGGAACGATGACGATGCAACAGGCGCATTGACAGCAGGTGTATTTGATGCCAGTGCAGTAACCGCAGGCACTTATCACTTTACTTACACGGTAAATGCCACTGCTCCTTGTGTAACAAATGCCACTGCAACCATTACAGTTAATGTTATTGCTTCTCCTGATGCCGGAACCAATAATAGCATTGATGCATGTAACCTTGAAACAAATGTTGATCTTTTTGCCAACCTTGGAGGCACGCCTGATGCAGGAGGAACATGGAGCGATAACGATGTAACAGGTGCATTAACAGCAGGCATCTTTGATGCCTCAGCAGTTGGTACAGGGCTATATCATTTTACCTATACAATAAATGCGACAACTCCTTGTATTGGAACTGTAACTGCTACAGTAACAGTAAATGTTACTGCTTCTCCTTATGCAGGAACCAATAATACGATTGATGTGTGTGATACAGAAACATCAGTAGATTTACTTTCGAATCTTGGAGGTACACCTGACGTAAGTGGTACATGGAATGATGATGATGCTTCAGGTGCTTTGTCCGGCGGGTTGTTTGATGCTTCTGTTGTTAATGCAGGCACCTACAATTTTACATATACTGTAAATGCTATTGCACCATGTACCGGTAGTGCTACTGCAACATTAACAGTTATTGTAACAGCATCTCCGGATATGGGAGAAGACAGGCTAATTGGTGTTTGTACATCTTCAGGTTTGATCGTATTAACAGACAGCCTTGGTGGCACGCCTGAAACAGGATATACCTGGACAGATAATAATGGATCAGGTATGCTTACAGGAAACACCATTGATCCGTCAGTGGGCTCAATAGGAACTTACCAGTTTACCTATTCAACCACACTACCGGCACCATGCTCGGAATTATATACATCCGTATTATCTGTTTGT
>DAOVYZ010000280.1 GCA_030635365.1 Bacteroidales bacterium | reverse complement strand
CTTGTAACGCTATTATTTGAGCAATTATACGAAATGTTTGAACCACGAAATGATTTTAAAATAATAATGGGGAATTATTTGGTTTGCTAAGTTGACTTTATCAGCAAACCCTAATTAGTATTTAAGGAAATTCTTATGGTAACCTCTAATAATTGGTTTTGTAAATGAAAGTAAGCGAAAAAGATCAGTACAAGGCGGAAGGTAAAATATTCCACAGGCATAGCAGTAGCTATGTCGAGGAAAGATTTTTCCTGACAACTAAGTAATGATTTTTTGTAGCCACTTGTAATAAAAAGTAATTATTAGAGGTTGCCTTATGCTAAATACTTATTAAGTATTTGAATAAGGTCTGATTTTTTAATGGGTTTAGGGATATAGTCGTTACAACCATTCTTAATACTAGTTTTTTCGTCATTCGACATTGCAAATGCTGTTTGAGCAATTATTGGAATATTAGAATCTATTTTGCGAATTTGTTTTGTAGCTTCCAAACCATCAGTTTCCGGCATTTTAATATCCATCAGTATTAAATCAATATTTTTATTAGATTGAAATATATTTAGAACTTCTGTCCCGGTTTTTGCTCTTATAATATTAATTTTAGTTTTATGCAAAATTATTTCTAACAAATAGAAGTTACTATCTTCGTCTTCGGCAATTAACATGGTTTTGCCTTTCCAACTAATATTTTCAATTATATCTTGCTTTTTGATATTTTTGCTAATTTGTTTTACTTCAATGAGTGGTATACTAAAATAGAAAGTAGCGCCTTTATTTAATTCCGAATCAACCCATATTTCACCATCTAATAATTCTACTATATTTTTACATATAGCTAATCCCAACCCTGCACCACGATATAGTTTTTTTCTGTCATTTTCGAGTTTTGTAAATCGCCTGAATATTATGTTTTGTTGTTCTTTTGATAATCCGATACCTGTATCTTTGACAAAGAAAATAATATTAGGATTTTTGGTATTTTTTTCTATTGTATATCCGAATTCAATATATCCTTCTTCGGTAAATTTAAGTGCATTATCTATTAAATTAATAAATAATTGCTGTACTCGGATAGTATCCGTAAATATAATGAAATCGTTACTTTTTACTCCTAATAACAGCTTCAGCTTAATGTTATTTTTATACAGGGTTCTTTTTTTCTCAGTATAGGTTTCAATTAATTCGCCTAATAGCTGATTTATATTACATTCTTGTTTATGTATTTCCAATTGACTGGCTTCTATTTTTGATATATCAATAATATCGTCAATAAGATGCAGTAAAGTATTACTATTATGTTCAATATGAGTTGTAAGTTCTTCGCGATTTTCTTCTGTTAGCTCGGGGTCGCTTAATAAGTTTGAGAAGCCTATTATGGCATTCATTGGAGTACGTATCTCATGCGACATGTTTGCCAAGAACGCAGATTTTAATCTGTCTGATTCTTCTGCCTTTACTTTTGCAGATTCCAGTTCAGAGGTTCTTTCTTTTACTAATTGGTTGAGTTTATTTCTGTGTTTCTCCAGTTCTTTGTTTTGTTGTTCTATAGCATCGCGCTGTGCAGTTATTTCTTCTTGTTTTATTTCAAGGTCTGTTTGTTGTTCTTCCAATATAGTATTAGCTTCATATAAATGCTCTGTTCTTACTTTTACTTTATGTTCAAGTAATTTATTTTGTATTTTAATATTTCTAATTCTGATTCTATATAAGACATAAATAGTAAGCAGGATGAATATAATAGTACTTATTTTAAACCACCATGTTTTCCAGAAAGGAGGAGATATGGTTATTTTTATTGAAGTTCCTTCTTCGTTCCAATATTCATCAGAGTTGGACCCTTTTACTTTAAATGTGTATTCTCCAGGTGGTATTCCATTGAACGAAACATGATTTTTTGTGCCTGTATATATCCAATCATCATTTAACCCCTCCAACATATATGCATATTGTATCTTTGTTTTTTCATCGAAATTTATTATGACAAAATCAAATGAAAATATATTTTGTTTGTATGTAAGCTCAATTTCTTTTGTTAATGAAATATCTTTCTTTAATATGGCCTTTTTGTCAATCTTTTTATTAATAGGGACTTCCTCATCAAACAGATAAAGCTCTGTAATAATGATATTTGGTATCTCTGTATTTACCTTAATACTGTCAGGATTAAACATTGTAAGTCCATTTGTAGTTCCATAATATATTATTCCATCACTATCTTTATGGTAAGCTCCAAATCTAAAAGCACAATTCCCCAAACCATCCGTTTTATCATAGTTTTTGAATTTCATGGTTTTACGGTCTAACTTTGACAATCCATTGTCGGTGCTTAGCCAAAGATATCCGTTATCGTCTTCTATAATACTTAAAATTGTTGAGTTACAAACTCCATCTTTTTCGAGATAGCGGGTAAATTCTCCTGTTTTTTTATTTAAATGAATGAGCCCGTTTCCTGTTCCTAGCCAAAATTTATTATCTCCTTCATCATCACATTTATGAATATAAAAAATAACATCATTATCAATTTTATCTTGTCCATTTGATTTTGATTTGTATTTTTTTATGTCATGTGTTTTGCGGTTAAAAAGATAAAGCCCATGATATGTACCCAACCATATAGTTCCATCAGAGTTTTTATAAGTGCACCTTACGTCAAAATTAGGGTCCGGATAAATTCCAGCTTTTGCCTTATAATATGTAATACTGTCTTTTTTTCTAATATATTTTCCTAATCCTAAACGCGAAGAAAACCATATGTTACCATTATTGCCCTCATTAATATACCAGACCTGATTTCTATAATAACTTTCCTTGGGGGGATTTTTATATTGAATAAACTTTTCATTTTTTCTATCAAATCTATATATACCATCACTACTACCAACCCATAGTTGATTATAACTGTCTTCAAGAAGAGAATTTATATATATTCTTGAGTTCTCAGGATCTGAATATGGAATAGAATAATATGATACTTTGGGGGTATGTTTAACCAAATAATCCATAGTTCCCAGCCAGAGAGCACTACCTTTGGCTTTGCATATAGAAAATATAAAATCAAATAGAGATCCTTTAGCATTTTCAGGATTTTTGTATATATGAGTGAAATTCGGTGGATTGAGTTTTAAGATATCGACACCTTCACCATATGTTCCAATCCATAAATTATGGTCTTTGTCTTCATATAAATTGTTCGTGACGTTAATACTTAAGCTATTTGGATCTGAAAGATTATTACGATAATAAATAACTTCATCATTTTGTCTATCATATTTTTGTAAACCACAGCTTGATGTAATCCATATATTATCATTGGAATCTATATAAAGAGAAGACGTATTATAAGAGCAATTGTCTCCTTTACTAATTGATTTTGCATTGCACAGCGTAAAACTGGAATTTTTGGGATCGAATTTATTTAATCCATTACCGGTTAAAATCCATAAATAACCTGAACGGCTTTCTTTTATATCTATAAGAAAGTTGCTGCTTAAACTATTAGGGTTGCCAGGTTCGTGTACAAATTTTTTAAATTGATTTTTGTTTGGTACATACTTGTTGAGGCCATTGCTAGTAGCAAACCATAACTTTCCTGATTTGTCGCGTAACATTGAAGGCACGAAGTTACTACTTAGACTATTTGGATCATTCGGGTTATGTTTATAATGAATAAATTTTCCTGTTTTATTATTATAATAGTTAATGCCTTTTAAAAGAACCGATATCCATATTCCTCCTTTTGGGTCAGGGTACAAATGGGTTATAACATCGCCTGCAATACTGTTCGGATTTTCAGGGTCATGATTAAACCTTTCGAAATTATCATATTCATAATTATATTTACATAAACCTCCTTCTGTGGCTATCCATAAATCTCCATCCGTATCTAAACAAATAAATGTTATGTAATTATTGGATATACTGGTTGAGTCATTGGGATCATTCTTATAAACAGAAATTTTGTAACCATCGTATTTATTAAGCCCGTTTTCAGTGGCAAGCCAAATATATCCATAACTGTCCTGGCAAGTACATAATACTGAATTCTGAGATAAGCCGTTATCTAAATTAAAGTGATTAAATTTTAATTTTAATTTTTGTGCTTTTAGATTAAATGAAGAAATAAATATCCCCAAAAATATTACTAAGTATAAATAGTATTTGGACAATATCCTCATTGGATTTTATTGTGGTAAGTATTTATATGATTCATTGTTCAATTAAATATACGCAAACTAATTTGGTATACGAAATTTTTCTTATTTGGTTAATATATGATTTTATATGTTTAATACGGTAATTAAAAATGCAGGTTTTAAGATTGGGATTTTGAGTTTACCCCAGATACTTATTTAATATTTCATAAAAGACAGATTTTTTTATTGGCTTAGGAATATAATCATTACAACCTGCTTTTAGACTAATTTTTTCATCATTTGCCATTGCATAAGCTGTTTGGGCAATGATTGGAACAAGTGAATCATTTTTGCGAATATGTTTTGTTGCTTCTAAACCATCCATTTTAGGCATTTTTATGTCCATTAATATTAAATCAATTTTTTTATTTTTATTAAAAATATCAATTGCTTCTTTTCCATTTTCAGCTCTTATTACTTTTGCTTTTGTTTTTTTAAGTAGGAATTCTAATAGATCAAAATTACTTTCTTCATCCTCGGCTACTAATATTGTTTTATTTCTCCAATTATAAGTTACCTTTGGTTCTTCAATATCTAAGTCTGTATAATCATCTGGCAACTCAGTTAAAGGAAGGCTGAAATAAAATGTAGATCCTTTATTAGCCTCAGACTCTACCCAGATTTCTCCATCGAGAAGATTAACAATATTTTTACAAATTGCTAAACCTAAACCGGCTCCTCTATATAGTTTTTTCCTGTTTGTTTCAATTTTAGTAAATCTTGTAAAAATATTTTTTTGCTGATCTTGAGGTAAACCAATACCTGTATCTTTTACAAAGAATATTACATTAGAATTCTTAGAATTTTTTTCAATGGTGTATCCAAATTCTATTGAACCTTTTTCAGTATATTTAATAGCATTGTCGATTAAGTTGGTTAAAACTTGTTGAATACGAATTGTATCGGTATATATTATAAAATCTTTGTTTTTAATACTAAGTTTCAAAAGTAATTCAATGTTCTTTTCAGAATATAAATTTTTCTTTTCACTGAATGTTTTATATAATTCATTTAAGACCTTATTTACATTACATTCTTTTTTATTAATTTCAAGTTGCCCGGCTTCCATTTTTGCAATAT
>DAOVYZ010000118.1 GCA_030635365.1 Bacteroidales bacterium | reverse complement strand
GTGCCTTTGCGTTTCCTTTGCGCTACTTTGTGGTATAATGACAAAATGTTGTTACACAGAGTTTCACAAAGAAGACCCAAAGTTTCGCAAAGTAGAAAAAACTACAATTCTTTATTTTTTTTAACTTTTTGGACAACCTCCCAATATATTTATGCAAATATTTGTAGGTCGTGTAGTTTCTTATAAATACCTTTCTTATCAATCAGTTCATCATGTTTTCCTCTCTCAACAATCTCTCCTTCGTGCATTACACAAATCTCATCGGCATCACGCACTGTCGATAATCTATGGGCAATAACAATAGATGTCCTATTTTCCATCAATTTAAATAATGCATCCTGAACCAGTTTCTCAGATTCCGTATCCAAAGAAGATGTGGCCTCATCGAGAATTAATATCGGGGGATTTTTAAGTACTGCTCTTGCAATACTTATACGTTGCCTCTGCCCTCCTGATAACTTACTACCACGGTCTCCAATATTAGTTTGATAACCATGTTCCGTTTGTAAAATAAATTCGTGTGCATTAGCAACTTTAGCTGCCGCAATTATTTCCTCTTCAGTTGCACTTTCAATCCCAAAGGCTATATTATTATATATAGTGTCATTAAATAATATGGATTCCTGGCTAACAATTCCCATTAAACCTCTAAGATCTTTTACCTTTAAATCTTGAATATTATGGCCATCTATACTAATTCCCCCTTCAATAACATCATAAAATCTAGGGAGTAAATCTACCAATGTTGATTTACCTGAACCCGACTGTCCAACCAAAGCAATCATTTTCCCCTTTTCTATTTTAATATTAATATTTTTTAATACGTAATCTTCAATATATTTAAAACTAAGGCCTTTATATTCAATATTTTCTTCAAAATCTTTCTTCCCTATTGCATTAGGTTTATCTTTAATTGTGATATCTGCATCAAGAATAACATTAATTCTGTCTAACGAAGCCATTCCTCTTTGTAGATTATAATACACTGTTGAAAGATCTTTTGATGGAGTAATTATTTGTGAAAATATAACAAGATATGCGATAAACTCCTGCGGTTTCATGCCTGCATCCTGATCCAATACCATACTCCCGCCATACCACATAATAATTACAATTACGATAGTAGCCATAAACTCACTAAAAGGGCCCGCTAAATCTTTTCGCCTCCATATCTTCTTTAATAGCCTGGCATAAGAATTGTTTTCATCAACGAACCTTTTATTAATAAATTTTTCAGTATTAAACGCTTTTATAATTCTTAAACCAAAAAGACTCTCTTCTATATATGATAACAAAAGGCCTAGTTTGTCCTGACTTTTTACCGACTTTTTCCTCAAGGATTTTCCTATTCTTCCAATAATTGCTCCGGATATAGGCAGTAATATTAACACAAATATTGTAAGAAATGGGCTCATAATAAACAACATTGTAAGATATACTATTATCGTTATTGGAGCTTTTATAGCATTATTTAATGATGTTACTACAGATATCTCAATTTCTGTAACATCATTGGTCATACGGGAAATAAGATCACCTTTACGTTCTTCATTAAAATAAGATAGTTGTAGCTGCATGATCTTTGCATTCAATTTATTTCTAATATCACGAACAACACCAGTCCTTATTGGAGCCATTGCGTAGTTGCTTCCATATAGTGAAATAGCTTTTAGAAAAACAAATACTACTACCATAATACTTACTATAAACAATGCCTGGCCAGGGCCCTCTTTTGATATAATATTACTCACATAATAATTAAAATTATGTGTAATCGACTCAACACTAAGTTCTAATTCAACCGGACTCTCAACTGCAGACTGAGTTTTAAATAATATCCCGAGAAAGGGCATAACCATTGTAAGTGAAAACAACGAAAATATTGTTGACAACAAAGAGAGTACAATGCTTAAAACTCCTTTTACCCAATAAGGAATTAAATATTTTAAAAAATTGCCTAAGCCTTTCATATCTTGATTTTATCTAATTTACAATATATAATGAACTGACAAAAGTAGAAAAAATTATATTAGCTAAGCCTACTTTTTTAATGCTTTAAAACTGAAAATAAATAAACGGTTGTATTTCTGCCGATTTAGCCTGATAAAGTATAAATATTACTACTACAACAATAATTACCTTTATTATTATATTGGTTTTAATAAATATCCCACGCCATCTTTCCTTTAGTGAGGTTGGCAACCAATGTATTACAAGGCCTAAAAGAATCAACAAAAATATTCTGTAATAAGATGATATCATAACAGGTATTAAGTTAAACTGAAAATTTCCTGCTATTTGCTGTATCATTCCAAATGCATTATCCAATGTTTTTGCACGGAAAAATATCCAGGCAAAAGTTACTAAATGGAATGTTGTAAATACCGAAATAAAATGGTAGAATAAATTTTTACTTGATCGTGAGGTGTAATATTTACTTAACGACAAATTCATTTTAGCCCATAATTTATGAATTACCAAGCCTATACCATGCAATCCTCCCCAAATAACAAACCTCATATTAGCACCGTGCCATAAACCCCCAAGGAGCATTGTAATCATTAGATTGACATGCATTCGTGCTTTCCCTTTTTTATTTCCTCCCAGCGGGATATACAAATAATCACGAAGCCATGATGACAAAGAGATATGCCATCGCCGCCAAAAATCTGTAATATTAATTGCTTTATATGGGGAGTTGAAATTTATTGGCAATTTAAATCCAAGTAATAAAGCAACTCCTATAGCAATATCTGTATATCCGGAAAAATCACAATATATTTGAATAGAATAACCATATACAGCCATTAAGTTTTCAAAACCGGTAAACGATAAGGGTGATTCAAATACTCTATCAACAAAATTAATTGAGATATAATCTGATATTAGCATCTTTTTTATGAGCCCATTCAAAATTAAAAAAATGGCATGCCCAAATTCCTGAACTGTTAGCCTGAATTTTTGATATAGTTGTGGAATAAATTCAGCTGCCCTGACTATTGGCCCCGCTACTAATTGTGGAAAAAACGAAACATAAAATCCAAAATCAATTATATTTCTTACGGGTTTTAATTTCTCCCTGTAAACATCTACAGTATAACTTATGGTTTGGAATGTATAAAACGAAATTCCAACAGGTAATATAATTTTAGATATGCTAAATGATGAACCTGTTAAATCATTTGTCCATCTTGCCAAATAATTAACAACTTCAAAGTTCGTTTGAAAAGTATGATTAATTATATCCGTAAAGAAATATGTGTACTTAAAGTAAGCTAATAAACCAAGGTTAATAACAACACTGGTTGCTACAAAAAGTTTTTTACGAATATTTGTTCTGGCAGCATATATAAGCTGCCCAAGAGTATAATCAGCAATTGTAGAAAAAATAAGTAGTGTAAAGAAGTATCCGCCCGATTTATAATAGAAAAACAAACTCATAATAAACAGGTATGCATTTCGGAGCAGGTTCTTTTTATATAATACAGAATAAAATACCAATAATACCGCAAAGAATCCCCAGAAATAAAACCTTGTAAAAAACAACGGGTCATCTTCGGAATAGAGTAATATGTCTTTGACGATATTCATTCAGTATTTTACTTTCTAATTATGGTTTACACCCATCCAACTTTAATTTCTAAAAATTTTAAAATATTGAATATTGATTAACGAATTATGAATATCGAAGTTGAACTTCTTAAATCAAAAATCGTTAATTGGTGTTCATCATTCATTTTTATGGCTATGATATAAATAAATGTTGATTTTAGTGTAAGTTTTGTGTTTTGGTGTCTTTGTGGCTATTCTTTTTTTGCCACTAAAACACTAAATCTCTAAGTATCACA
The DNA here is from genome assembly GCA_030635365.1 of Bacteroidales bacterium. Taxonomy (GTDB): domain Bacteria; phylum Bacteroidota; class Bacteroidia; order Bacteroidales; family UBA12077; genus UBA12077. The sequence continues at coordinate 4,808 of DAOVYZ010000118.1, read as the reverse complement.
AAAAAAGTATAACCACATTAGTTTAAATCACAGCCATTTTTATATATCAAATTTCAGCTTATATCTTAAACATTCTATTTTAATCTCATTCCTTTTCCTCTTTTATAAATAATTCTTTGCTCTCAATTAAATCTATTAATGCTTTTGCAAATAATTCCCCTTGAATTTCATATCCTCTTTTTTTAAAATGTACCATATCCTCTCCAGTTAATCCCATTTTGTGCCATTCAGTTATTGACATCTTCCCTCCCATTATCGAATATAAATCCCATAACCCTAACTGTAAATAATCGTGAACTTTAAAGATATTATCTCTTATTATTTTAATGTTTGGATTGTGATATTTTCGCCTTACTAAATGATCGCTCGGTGTTGTTAAAATAATTGTTACATTTGGCAGAACATCTTGTATTTGATAAACAAGGTCTTTAAGGATAAACTCGTTCTCCAGTTCATATAATTCTTTGTCATAACCTTCATTTGTACCAAGAGATATTATTACCAAATCCGGTTTAAGTATATCTAAATGTTTTGAGAAATAGTCGCATTTTAAATAGGACTGAGCTGTTGCTCCATTTATACCAATTGTATGATAGTTTATTTTTGATTTATCGTTGCCAAGTATTATTCCGTACAATTCAAAATGCTTACTCGTATCATTATTGTTTATCCTGATACAAATAGAATCAGTTAAAGAACCAAGGCCAATTGATGATAACCCTTCATTATTTACCGTGTTTCTATCATTTACTTTAATATTAACCTTACTATCGGAATTATGCAAAATATCGATTTTATTAAAAAAATATTTCTTACTATAATCATATTTCTTATTCTGCATCTTAATATTAATAATTGCTTCTAATTCGTTTGTTCGGATCGTTATTCCTGACAATCCCAATTTGCATACTTTTTCGGTATCTACATTTTTACATACATCCCAATCACCAGTATAATACACTTTATAATAAAATGGATTATTTGTTTTAGCAATAGTATATGGAAAAATAAATCCTGGTGTAGCTATTGTATCATCAACCATATAGTGCTGAAATAGATCCTGTTTAATCTTTTCAGTGAAAAATCCTGCTTGTAAGTGCGAATCACCAATATGAACAATACTAAGCTTTTCTCCGGAATCTTTTTTAAGCTTTCTAAACTTTTCAGCTAAACCCTCAATATTTGAATTCATTACAATTTTATTTTTCTTGCATTGCAAAAAATATAATGAATCACAACTCTCCTGTGCATTTGTTATTAATGGCACAACAACTAATAGGAATAGATATAGTTTAGTTTTCTGAATTATCATTTTCTTTTTTTTGAACCTCCTCAACATATTTGTTATAATCATCCATTAATGCTTCATAAAACATTTTTGCTATTACTACAGACCCTTTCCAGGTAAAATGGGTATAGTCAGTCCTTGCTAATGCAGGTTCTGCATTCACCCATGAAGGCATCGAGTTTTTTCCTCCCATTGCCTCGTACATATCCCAGAATGCACAATCAGCCTTAAAAGCTGCATTTCTTTGTGCATCTCTTATTTTTTTGATATTCGAATATGATTCTAAACGTCCATTTACATTCTGCGACATATCAGATACGCCTATGACAATAATGCTAATATCAGGCCTTAAGCCTTTTAAAGTTTTTAATTGCTTATACAATTGTTTTTGATAATAAGAATAATCTTTGGTAAGATAAGGTACAAGGTTTACTCCAAACTGGAGTATTATAAGCTTTACATTTAGTTTTTGATACATTGACCTCAAGAAAGCCAGGTCTGTTTTGGTAAAATCTGTTCCACTACTTCCTCTTAAAGGAATATTGTCAACAGCTATTCCTTTATGGCCGTCAAGTGCTATTCCATATATATCAGGGCTATCCTCACCTTTAAAACCAACTGTTATTTCATCCAAAGCCCCATCAATATCCCATGATAATATATTTAACTGATATGATGCAGAAATTAACTCTGCATCAAGTATATTGTCTTTATATTTTAACTCTGCTATAAATGGCCTTTTGTTGTATCCATAAAATACACGGCACTGTTTAAATTTCCGGGTTTTTAAATAGGTAATATTAGATTTTTTAAGATTAATTTCTCCTGTAAATATATTATTATCTAAAGTAGTAACAGGAGCAAACCGGCCAAAACTCATCAAGGCGCCTAAACGCTTATGGTAAATATTCCCATTTTTTATACTCTTCATGGTATAGCGACTCCAATTACCTTCAAGTTTATGTTGCATTGAAATACTTGTCCCTTGAATTAATACCGGAGTGAACATTCCTATACCTGAACCGCCAAACTTTTTTTGTAACTCATTACGTATATATGAGGTTATTCGATCACCTTCAATCTGGGAATCTCCATAATGTAAGACTCTGATAAGTTCATTTGATTCTTTTAAATTATATAATTGTTTAAAAAAGGGATACAAAATATCCTTTTCATTTCCGGGATATTCCAGGTTTCTTCCAACTTTACCGGGAGTAATTAATTTCCTGCTTACTACCACTGATTCATTAATGAATAATGAATCTGATTTAATTTCGGCTTTTAATGAATCCGGTAAAATATGAATGCTATCTGGTAACTCCTTTATAGTATCTAAAATAAAATCAGTATTTTCATTTATTTCTGTTTGGTGATATTCCAGAATTTTGGAAATATCTGCATATTCAACATCATCAGAAGCAATCATTTTCTTTATATCAGGAAATCTTATTATTAGATTGTTTCCTATATAAATCCCTTCGTTAGGAAAAACAAGAGAAAGTAATGAAAGTACAATAAAAATGACTATTAGAAATAATAAAGTTTTATATGGCCTCATTAAGTTGTACTTTCAAATTGATTCCTAAATATATCAATATTTCTTTAAATGAATGTTTTTAAGCACTAAGATTTTAATTAATCTTTCCTAAAGTTTCTTAAATCCGTAAGTCGTGGCACGGATCATTTGATAATTAGCAAGTCCTGCTTGCAGCAGGCAAGTAGTTGTGATTTACTGTCGTTTATATAAGTTAGCCGTGCTACGACTAATTACTTAATCTGCAAACGAATGAAAAAATAAAGTAACAGGTATTGGTGGCATATTTTTCAAATGCAACTACCCCGAAGGAAATAAGATTGAGCTTTGGGAACCTATTGATGAAGTTTTTACAAAATTGTACGAAAGGAAAACAACTAAGTAATTTTGTAATCAATAAATAATACACAACCCAAATATATTCCTTCAAGTACATTCTTTCTGTTCAAATATTTTAACGTATAAATTTATTTCCTTAAAGCCCAATATTTTGTAATTAAGGAAATAATTATTACTTTCATGCTATATTTGTTCAAGAACGTATAATTAGAACTGTTATAAGGAGTGCTATTAGAATATGTAACCACTTAATTTGGATTATATATTGTATAAGTAATTTAAAGCAAACTGATGACAGACATAAAACTAAAAGCTGAAGATCCTTTTCTTGAGGAGGATTTTGATGATTCTATTTTTAATAACTCAGATTTTATTACTAATCTTTATTCTCTCTTAACCCAGAATATTGAACCTCCCTATTCCATTTCATTGAACGGCGATTGGGGTACAGGAAAAACAACGATTTTAAAATCTCTTGAAAAGAAACTAACGCAAGATGATAATTTTGAAGTTCTTTGGTTTAACCCGTGGGAATATGAAAGGTCAAATGATGTTGTTCTTGTTTTTCTACAACAATTGTCAAAACTTGCAAAAAACAATTACACTGAAGTTCTTTCTCAGCTTAAAATACTTGGCAAAACAATCTTGGCAGGAGCTGTTGATACAGCAGCAAGATTTATCACACAGGGAAACCTTTCGTTTGAAAATATTCAAAAAATTCATGAGCTGGTTAAATCAGAATCATTAACTGAATATGAGACCTATTCAAGCTTTGTGGACCGGATAAAAGAAGATTTTATAACATTAACCGATAAAATTTCAACTAAAAAAGAAGGTAATCCTTTAATTGTAATTCTGGATGATTTGGACAGGTGCCTGCCTGAAAATGCCATAGAATTAATAGAATCACTTAAAAATATATTTATAATTAAAGGTGCTAAGGTAATATTTGTTGCTGGTATTGATACAAACATTGCCAAAAGGTTTATACAATCTAAATACAAAGAATTACCTGAAGAATTTGCATACAATTATTTTAAAAAGGTTTTCAACTCTACAATTAATATCCCATTTTTTAATGAAAAACATATTAACAAAATAATTGATAACGAGATTGACAAAAAAATAATTGAAACTTTTTCAGATGATGACAAAGAATTTATATCGAAAATATTTTTAAGTGTTGAATTAAAAAGTATTCGATCAGTTAAAAATATTTTTACTAATTTTTTCCTGCACAGAAAATTATACCCTAACACTGATTTAAACAATAGGCAAATTGTATTACTTTATCTTTTCAAGGAAAAATGGCAGACAGTTTATGACCATTTCATTATGTTATGTAGAAAAAATACTGACAAGTTGATAACAAACATCATAAATACTGATACCCAATTTAGAAACCAATATAAGTCTAGCTATTTATCTAATAATTTTATAACAGTCCATCTTAATAACAACTTTACCGATGTCAAATGCGATGAAATTATTTCTTAATGAATGATAAATTAAACATATACCCTGTTTTTATTACATTGGAAGCAATAAATACCTTTACTGGCGGAAACGGGTTAAGAAATAATTAGAAGAATTTATTTTGTAAATTGTCAGAAGAAAGTAACAAACCCGTTCGGGGGACTGAAGTTC
>DAOVYZ010000163.1 GCA_030635365.1 Bacteroidales bacterium | reverse complement strand
TTTATTGTTGAGAGAGCTTGGGATGGTATTGTTTTAAATCCTGAAGAAAAGAAAATGGGAATTAAAGGATCATCAACTCGACAAATCTTTTATAATGATGTAAAAGTTCCTGTTGAAAATCTTTTAGGTAAGCGTGGAGAAGGATTCAGAATTGCATTGAATATTCTTCATATGGGACGGATCAAGTTAGGTGGAAACGTACTTGGCGCTGCTAAAAGAGCAATTTCTCAGTCTGTAAATTATGCAAATGAACGTAAGCAATTTGGAACTCTAATTGCTAATTTTGGTTCAATTAAGCATAAATTAGCTGAGCAGGCAATTAAAACTTTCACAACAGAATGTGCTGTATACAGAGTTAGTAAAGATATTGATGACGCCATTGAAATATATAAAACTAAAGAAGGATGTGATTACGGTAGAGCTGTAATGGATGCATTCGGGCAATATGGTGCAGAGGCTGCAATTATGAAAGTGTACGGTTCTGAAGCATTAGATTATGTTGTTGATGAAATGGTTCAGATAATGGGTGGAATGGGATTCTCGGCTGAAATGCCTGCTGACAGAACATACAGAGATTCTCGTATAAATCGTATTTTTGAAGGAACAAATGAGGTTAACAGACTTATTGTAACCGATACTATCATTAAAAGAGGGCAAAAGAATCATATTCCGTTATTTGAGAAAGCAAAAGAAATTGTTGCAGGATTAGATAGCTTAACCGATACTTTTAAATCTAAAGGATATTATGAAGATAAAGCAGCTGTTGTTGAGAATTTCAAGAATATTGCTTTAATGCTAATGGAAGTTGCTGTTAACAAATTTGACCGCAAATTAGTACAAGAACAAGAAGTTCAAAATAGTATTTCCGATATACTAATGAATGCATATGTTGCAGAATCAACTATGTTACGTGTAAAAAAGGCGGAATCTAGTCAAACTTCTGAAACAATAAGTTTATATAAAGATATGCTCGATGTTTACGTATTTGAGACTGCATCATTAATTTATAAACATGCATTGGATGCTATTCATTCAATTGATGATGAAGAGATGACTGAAAGATTAATAAAAGGTACTCAAGTTTTCACTAAAGTTCCTGGAGTTAATGTAAAAGATGCTCGTAGAAGAGTAGCTGATAAATTAATTGAAGAAAATAAATATTGTTTCTAATATTTTCAAATTTATTATAGCATCATTTCGAGAGATTTGGGGTCTTTTTTATTAAAACAGAGGTTTGAAAGCTTAATATTTTCGATTATTTTTATGTTTTTAAAGTTTCGATAATGAGTTTTAATAAAGAATTTAAGAATGGAATAGTGGTACTTGGTGCAGGAAATGTTGCAACCCATTTATCAATGGCATTAAAAAAATTGGATTATAGGATTAGGTGCGTATTCAGTAATACAATTCAATCAGCCGAACTCTTGTCATTAAAGGTAGGCGCTACTCATACTACAGAACTAAATCAAATCCCATATGATGCAGACTTGTATATTGTTGCTGTTAAAGATGAGTTAATTGAGAGAATAATTGAGGGTATTAGTTTGAAACATGGAGCAATTGTGCATACGGCTGGGAGTGTTTCAATAGATATTTTTAAGGATAAGTTTGAGAATTATGGGGTATTTTATCCTTTGCAAACATTTTCAAAAACAAGGGCTATAGATTTTTTTAATATACCAATTTGTATAGAATCAAGCAATGAAATTATTGAAAGTAAACTTTCGTTGTTAGCAGGAAGTCTAAGTAATAATGTTTATCAAATAAATTCTGAAGAAAGAAGAGTTTTGCATTTGGCCGCCGTTTTTGCTTGCAATTTTGTTAACCATATGTATTCAATGGCAGCAGAATTACTTGATCAAACAGACAGGTCATTTGAATTGTTAAAGCCATTAATATATGAAACAGCTCAAAAGGCTATTGATTTAGATCCTAGGAAAGTGCAAACGGGGCCGGCTATAAGAAATGACAGTAATATTATAGATAAGCATATAAAACTGTTACAGGGAAATTCTGAAATTAAAGAAATGTATAAATTTGTAAGTGAAAGTATATATACATTTAATCAAAAAACTGATAGTTAATTGAAATGGCAAATTTTAAAGAAGAACTTAAAAATATTAAGGCATTTGTATTTGATGTAGATGGAGTTTTTACGGATGGTCAGGTATATTTAGATCCAAGTGGAGAATTTGTTCGCTCTGTAAATATGAAAGATGGTTATGCTGTAGCATATGCCCTGAAACAAGGATATATAATTGGAATTATATCAGGAGGAGAATCTCAGGCTGTAAAAAAGCGATTTCAGTATCTTGGAATAACTGATATTTACATGGCATCAAGAGATAAGAAAAACGATTTTGAGGATTTTTATCATAAATATGATTTAAAACCTGAAGAGATATTATACATGGGTGATGATTTACCTGATTATGAAGTTATGCAAATAGCTGGTTTGGCAACATGCCCTTCAGATGCGGCAGAAGAAATAAAAGTAATATCAAAGTATATCTCAACATTTAATGGTGGCAGGGGGTGTGTTCGCGATGTAATTGAACAGGTTTTACGCTTACAGGGGAAATGGAAAAAGTTTTAACTAAAAAATAAAATGGTAAATTTTCTAAGGCTTATTAGGTACAAGAATTTATCAATAATAATACTAACGCAGTATCTTATGCGTTGGGCAATTATTAGGCCTATACTGGACGTTTATGGATTTAATTTGCAGTTTTCCGAATTAAATTTCTTTTTTCTTGTAATGGCAACAGTTTTTATTACTGCTGCCGGATATGTTATTAATGATTATTTTGATACAAAAACAGATTTAGTAAATAGGCCTGATACAGTGATTGTTGGAAAAGTTTTAAATCGAAGATGGGCTATTTTGTTACACGTTATTTTTAACACAATAGGAATAGGATTGGGAATTTATATCTCTTTTTTTATTGGGATTCCTGCATTGTCATTGGTATTTGTACTGATTACAGGTATACTCTGGTTTTATTCAACTACATATAAAAGGCAATTTCTAATTGGAAATATAATAGTAGCTGTATTAACAGCACTTGTCCCTTTAATGGTTATTTTATTTGAGATTCCATTGTTAAATAAAGAATATAGTCTAATACTAAAAGAAATTAAATCTGATTTTACTCATATTATTTTATGGGTAACGGCCTTTTCTTTTTATGCATTTCTTTTGTCTATTGTAAGAGAAATTATTAAAGATATTGAAGATTTTGAGGGAGATAGCGCATATGGCAGAAAGACACTTCCGATTGTATTGGGTGTTCTTTATTCTAAAGTTGTTATTATTACTTTTATTTTAACAACATTATTTTCTTTAATATATGTCTATTTTAGATTTTTACATGATTGGATTACCTTAATATACTTTTTTGTATTTCTAATAATTCCATTATTAATATTGTTGTTAAAGGTGGTTAATGCAAAAGAAAAAAAGGATTATACATTTGCAAGTAACTTATCAAAAATAGTTATGTTGGCAGGTATTTTATATGCATTGCTTGCTAACTATATAATTGTACAAAATTTTTAGATTTTTTTATGTTTATTCCTAACATCGAAAATTATAAGTTCATATTAGCATCCCAATCACCAAGACGCCAGTATTTATTAAAAGAAATAGGATTGGAGTTTGATGTAAAGCATAAACATATTGAGGAAACATATCCGGATAACCTAAAAGAAGAAGAGATTCCTTTATTTCTTGCTAAGAAAAAAGCTGGAGAGTTCAATAATTTACTTGAGAACGAAATATTAATTACTGCTGATACTATTGTTTGGATGAGGGATAAGGTACTTAAAAAACCTGTAGATAAAGAGGATGCTATGAGAATTCTAAACGAACTTTCAGGGAAATGCCATCAGGTTTACTCAGGAGTGTGTATAAAATCAAGGGATAAGGAGGTATTGTTTTCTTCATGTACGGATGTATATTTTAAAAAATTGACTTATACAGAATTAGATTACTACATTGATCGCTATGAACCATATGACAAAGCAGGTGCTTATGGAATTCAAGAGTGGATTGGTTATATTGGCGTAGAAAAAATTAATGGTTCATATTTTAATGTTGTAGGTTTGCCTATTCAGAAATTATATACTGAACTTGATGACTTTATAAACAGTTAATAGATCATAATGGCTCTGATTTAAACTAATGTGGTTGTACTTTTTTTGTGATACTTAGAGTTCTTGCCTGCTGGCAAGCAGGTTAGTGTTTTAGTAGCAAAAAAGAATAGCCACACCAAGACTCAAAATTTACACTAAAATCAACATCTATTTATATCATAGCCATCATAATTAAAATAACAAATAAAATAAAACCGGAAGAGTGTCTAAAAAGTAATATAATATGAAATGAGTCAAATTCAGGTACGAATTAATGGTAGAGGAAATGCTTGGCCAGTTATTGTTGGACAAGATCACCCATTTTATGACAGGAGAAATTATGAAGATATGGCCAATGCATCCTGCTCAATAATAAAATCTTCGAAAAGTAACCCCAAAGCTGAGGATTTGGATTGGGAACTTATGGTAGATGCAGGGCATGGAGCTGTACAATATTTGCTGAAATATTGTAACAGAATACCGGAAGCTTTATTTATAACACATCCTCATATTGACCATACGCTTGGGATTGATTGGATAATTCATAGTTACTATAAGTTATATAAGAAACCTTATCCGGTGTATGCAACAGTTTTATGTTGGGAAAAGACGAAACATACTTATCCTCACTTAGAGTCGATGGTTGATTTTAATGAGTTAATTCCATATCAGACAATAGATGTAAAAGAAGTTAGTGGAGTAAAAGTACAACCATTTCCGGCCTATCATGGTAGAAGTGCGAATGGTGCAACAATGTTACATTTTATTACTGTGAATGATTCTGTTAAAAATAGGATACTTATAACAGGAGATATATTATGCCCATTGTTGAGAGAGCAAGATTATGAAGCTATTTCTGGAGTAAATATTATGGTAGCTGATGCAAATAATAGATATCCATACCCAAATAGTAATCACTGGAGTATTTTGAAAGGTGTTGATGAGAGTACTTCAGGAATATTACAGGAATACATTAATAAGATTTCTGTTAAAACATTATTATATCCACATCTATTAGATAAAACGAAAGTAAATTATTGGAAGAGTTTTGACTATATTTTAGAAAATAATATTCAATTATCAGACTTTCACTTTACAATTTCATCATTTGCAGAAAGAATTTCTCCACAAAAGACTGTTTTAATGCATTATAGCGGTAGTGAGGATGAAAAATATTATAAGCAGAAAAGGTTATCGGAGAATGAATTTGAGAGTTGGTTATGTTCAACAGTTGTAGGCCTTAGTATTAACACGAAGTTTTTGCTTCCATATGTTAATCAACATATAAAAATATGAAAATGCTAATACATAGAACTCTAAGTATTGCCAAGAAGTTCAAACCTGACTTTTATCATGATTTGATCTAATAAATGTCATGTTCTTGTGCATTATACAATTCTATATTTATCGCTGAAAATCAAAAAAATAAGAACGAATTTAGTGTTATTAAAATAACACTGTTAAGAAAATAACAGTTAAATAAATAAAACGAGATCAAAATGCCAGAAATTAAAGAATTAGTTAAGCAATTAGCTGAAAGACATGGAAGGAATAGAGAAAGTTTGCTTCCAATTTTGCAGGGCATCGTTACTGAAGAAAGATCAATTTCAGATGTAGCTATGACTGAAGTTGCAAAAGAGTTAGATATGTCCGCTGCACTTGTATACGGTACAGCTACTTTCTATTCTTTCCTTGACACTGAGCCGAGAGGCAAGTACGTAATTCGCTTGTGTAAAACAATTACCTGTGATATGAAAGGTAAGAGGCAAATACTAAAATCTTTAGAAGATTTACTGAAAATAGAATTAGGTGAAACTACTAAAGACAAAAAGTTTACTCTTTTAGAGACTAACTGTCTCGGTTGGTGCCATAAAGGGCCAGCAATGCTTATTAACGATGATGCATACACCGAACTTACTCCTGAAAAGGTTAGTGAAATTATCGGTGATTATATGAAAAATAAATAGTTTTTAATCAATAAAAGGAGATTATAATTATGCCAGATAAAAGACTAAAAAGAGTAGACCTTATTTTCAGCGACGAAAGTGTTTGTAGAGATGTTTTAGCTGATAGTCTTAAAAAATCAAACGATGATATTTTAAAAGGGATTTTAGATTCAGGGTTAAGAGGCCGTGGAGGAGCAGGGTTCCCAACAGGTTTAAAATGGAAATTTACATCACAAGAAAAAGAAGAAGAAAAATATGTTGTATGTAACGCTGATGAAGGTGAACCGGGAACATTTAAAGATAGAGAGATATTAACAAAAGTACCTTTGAAAGTATTTTCAGGTATGGCTATTTGTGCTAAAGTTATTGGTGCAAAAAAAGGTTTCGTATATCTACGCGGGGAGTATCAGTTTTTAAGAAAAGAATTAAATAAAGCATTAGATAACTTTCATGCATTAGTAAAAGAATTAGGATTTGATTTTGAGATTAAAATTCGAATGGGCTCTGGCGCATATGTTTGTGGAGAAGAAAGCGCATTATTTGAATCAATGGAAGGTAAACGTGGTGAACCAAGAAATAAGCCACCTTATCCAACAATTTCAGGTTTTAGAAATAAACCAACAGTAATCAATAATGTTGAAACATTGGTTTATTCATTTATGATATGCCGAATAGGAGCGAAGAAATTTCAAGAATTAGGAACTGCTGACTCTAGGGGTTCTAAAGTATTTTCAATTTCAGGAGATACTCCTATTGCTGGAATTTATGAATTAGAATTAGGGATGTCTTTAGAAGATTTTGTTGAGGAGTTTGGCGATGGAGATACTAAAGCTGTTCAGGTTGGTGGGGCATCAGGTTTATGCGTACCTAGAAAAAAATTCAAAGATACAATTATAGGATTTGAAGGTGTTCCTACCGGAGGATCAATGATGCTTTTCAATAGTTCTCGTTCAATGTATAACGTGTTAAAGAACTACGTTGAGTTTTTTGAAGAAGAATCTTGCGGTCAATGTACTCCTTGTCGTGTAGGTTGTCAACAACTTAAACTAGGTATTGAGTCAGTTAAGAAAGGTGATAAACCAGCATCATATCTTAAAACATTACAGAAATTAGCAGAGACAATGAAAGTTACTGCTAAATGTGGTTTAGGCCAGTCTGTTGCTAATTCATTTTCTTCTATAGTTGATAACTTTAATGAAGAAATGATTTACTAACCTGACTGCCCTGTCTGCCGACAGGTAGGCATCAGGCAAGTTAAATAATTGTAAAAAATAAATTAAGAATATAAAAACATGGCTAATACAGTAAATTTAAAAATAGACGGAATTGAAGTGAGTGTTGAGGCTGGGAAAACTGTTCTTGATGCTGCAAAGGAATTAAATATACACATTCCAACACTTTGTTATCACGAAGATTTGTGTGTTGCAGGAAACTGTAGAGTGTGTGTTGTGGAACAAGAAGGTGCTCGTAACCTTGTTGCTTCATGTGCAATGCCTGCTCAAGAAGGAATGGTTATACATACAAATACTCATAAAGTAAGAAATGCTCGTAAGCATATAGTTGAATTATTACTTTCAGAACATAATGCTGATTG
>DAOVYZ010000191.1 GCA_030635365.1 Bacteroidales bacterium | reverse complement strand
CGGATATATCATATGATTGTCAATTCACTCCAACGCATTGCCCGCCTTTTGAGCCTTCCAGCCTTCACTGTTCTAATTGTGTGTAATAAAGATTTAAATTCTATCGCATTAAACAAACAATATTATTGTGTATTTCATTCTATGCCTATTTCTTTAAGCCCCTGTACAAATACAACATCTTTAGGTATTTTTTCACGCTGTATTCTATATAAATCATTTAGCAACTCATCTCTAATGTACCCTTTTTCGTCAACTAACTTTTTTGCAGCCTCGTAATTACCATCTCCCTGAATTACCAGTATCTCTCCTGACAATTTTAACATAGCTTCCTTCATCTTCTCAAAATGAATTCTATACTTGCCATCTTTTTTATCCCGGGAAAAAGCTCCCATTTCTTCGAAATAATAAAACCGAATCATATTTGCAACACCCTGGTCATTTGAGATACCAAAACGAACCGATCTAAATATATCAACCATATAAGTAACATAGTTATCCATTAACTCTCCACCTCCCATTTCCCCCATCTCGTATAGTTTGGTTACAAAATATAATCCTAAGATATCATTTTTACTTTCGGCAATCACATTGTGCTGTTCTTTTAATGCCTCTCTGACTGAGCCTTTGCCATTAACAGTATTTTTTAGGCCCAACGCACTCGCTACCTCATAAAACATTGTATTTTCAAAAAATGCTTTTGATTTAATATGCTTAAGTTGATCTTTTGCGATTAATAATTGACTAATAGGTTTTAAAATCTTCTCAAATTTGGCGTTCATTACGTTTTTAAACTGAAGTTTCCTGCTCCCAACCTTAAATTGTACTTGCCCATCTAAAGGTAGAGTAATCGCTATTTTCTTGCTTGCTGCATTCCAATATCCTGAACAATAAATCACATCGTAAACCATGATATCAGAAAGTTTGCCCGGTATTTCTTTTTTATATTTATCTTCTACCGGCAAATTTTGCTGAAGATATGGCAATAATAATGAGTACTTCTCCAAATCCTTGCTAAATTGTTTGTCCTTTATCAATACCATGGATTGGTAAGATGTTTTTGTGTAATACAATCTATCTTCCAGATCCTCAATTGGACCAACAAGAAAATCAATCGTATTATCTTTCATTTTCATCCATGCTATGTCGCTTTCAAAATATTTATCTGCAAGTAAAGCTCTTGCGCGGGAAATAAGGTATTGTTTTAGCTTAGGATTATCTGATAATTCTGCTGCCTTATTAATTAATTCTGCAATTTTAACCAACTTCTCATGGTATGCTTTATTATAAGGAATAGTTTGTAATCCTCCAATTTCATTTCTCCTTATAAGCGTATAGGAGCTATATTTCTCCAAATCATTAAACTCATCAAATTCCTGATATGACATGTCTCGAGGATAAAAATTCGCTCCATCCGGCCTTTTTCCAACTCCATCAATGAATGGCTCCATACCATTAAGTTTATCCCAAGGGCCATAGTTGATCTCAAAGTATTTCATAACATTTTCATCTGTAATAGATTTTTTAATCTTATCTTTCCTGCTACAAGTCTGTATCCAGTACAATTCATCAATTATCTGAGCAGCCTCAAATAATAAGGGAAGCATTTTCTTCTGATTTTCATTTAATATACTTAAATCAGTTTCTAATTTTACATCAGCATAATTTGTTAAAAGCTTTTCTATTTTCGATTGAAGCTTTAATTCTTTTTTCTTATCTTTTTTTGAACACTGTGTGAATACACAAAATATTAAGATTAAGCTGATGATTAACATTCTTTTTTGCATAATCTTTGTTTTAAAGTTATAAAATGAATGACAGTATATAAGCTAAAATTAGTAGAAAGAGTCAATGAAATGTACGAAAAAATCTCATGATAATCAATTTATACTATCATATAAAAATAATAGCATTTCTTGCCACTTACAAAAGACTTTGTTAAAACATTGCTTTCACTAAATCATCAAGAAAATCATTATTGTATTTTTCGTCACTAAGTACCTCTTGTAACGTTTTGTATATTGTATCTGGCTGATGCCTTGTACCTGCTAATTTATCCTCTATCTCCTGTTTATCAATCTCTCTTAAAAAATCTCCTGAAATTTTCACACTCTCAATTATGCCTTTTACTACATTTATTTGCACCTCGACACTTCCTTTCTTTGTTTGTGCTGATTTTTCAAAATAATACTTTGGTGAATATGCGAAATTCCACTCCCAGGTTGAATACTTATCCTCAACTAATTTATTTATTCCGATAATATCTTCTTTTGAATAATCATATAATTCAGCATTCTCATTCGTGTTTATTATATAATTTAGTATTGTATTTTTAAACTCGTCCACTGTTATTTTCTGTAATAAATGTTCTCCTATATTCGTTACGCGGCTTCTTACCGATTTAACTCCTTTATCCTGATATTTTAACGGATTAACCTTTAATGCCTTCGATAAATCTGATAAATTTGACAAAAAAAGTAAAGTCCCATGATGTAAAACCCGATTTTTAAAAACATGCTCTGCATTTCCCGATATTTTCTTACCACTAACCATAATATCGTTCCGTCCTTCAAACTTTGCGTCAACTCCCATTTGTTGCAACACTTCAACTATGGGCATTGTGTATTTTTTAAAATCAACGAGGTTCTTTTCGTCTTTTGCATTTTGTATAAAAGTGAAATTTAGGTTGCCTAAGTCATGAAAAACAGTACCTCCACCAGATAATCTGCGAACTACATCTATTTTTTCTTTCCTGACGTAATCAATATTTATTTCAGCCAAAGTATTTTGATGTTTTCCTACAATAATTGAGGGCCGATTACGCCAGAGCATAAAACAATCTTCTTTGAAATTCTTTAAGACAAATTCTTCTGCAGCTAGGTTAAAATATGGATCAGTACTATTGTTTTGAATACATAACATTATTACTAATTTTTAGAGATTCTCATTCGTGTTATATCAAGTATAAAATGTCGTGGGTTCCTGTTTTAACCCCTGTCAGGGTACAAAACCCTGACAGGGATATGGAGTAATTCATGCCTGTGACATTAGTAATAAACAAGTTTTTAGTTAAAATGTTTTGGCAATTTATTTAACATAAAATTATACAGTTTATATATTAAATATCCTATAATACTACCTAACACAGCACCACCTAACACATCAAAAGGAAAATGAACCCCAAGGTATATTCTACTATAGGATACTACTGAAGCCCATATAAAGATGAAAATTGAAAAGTTTTTGTTCTTAAACAACTTTGATAAGAAAAATGCTACGGCGAATGTATTTGCAGCATGAGAAGATACAAATCCATACTTACCACCACATTTGTTATTAACTAAATGAACTATATCGTGCAATTCAGAATTATGGCAAGGACGTAAACGTTGAAATACCTCCTTAAAAGCATGAACTGATATTTGATCTGCCAGGGTAACCACCAGTGCAATAAAAGCTATAGTAATAATAGCTCTCCATTGTTGTTTATAGATAATGTAAATTATGATTAAGAGATACATTGGAAGCCAGAATTTTGTTCCTGAAAACCACCACATAATTTTATCCCAAAAAGGAGAATTCAAACTATTAAAAAAGACGAATAACTGAAAGTCGATATTTTTTAAGATTTCTATCATAAGGCCTATTTAGTGTTTGTCCATAAAGTCAAACATTTTTTGAATTAAAGCACCAAACCAGCCTGCCGGCTGGCAGGTAACAAAAAACAAATGACAAACCCGCCTGCCGGACGGGCAGGTAAATCCCAAAAATCAATAATCAAATGTTCAAAACAGCTTTGAATATTGAGATTTACCTGCCCGTCCGGCAGGCGGGTTTGTCATTTGTGATTTTTTAATTCTAAATATTTAAACAAGTTGTAACCAAATTAAATCTTTCAATTCCTGTAAGCCTTTTTGTGCAACCGAAGAAATAAATAAGTATGGAGTATCAGGTAAATCCTTTTTTATTTCCTCAATTAACTCATTATCTAACATATCAGATTTAGTTATCGCCAGTATTCTTTTTTTATCAAGCAGTTCTGGATTGTAATTCTTTAACTCATTTAGTAATGTTTTGTACTCTTGATGAATATCATCACTATCACAAGGTACCATAAAAAGTAGTATCGAGTTTCTTTCAATATGCCTCAGAAATCTTAAGCCTAATCCTTTCCCTTCATGCGCTCCTTCAATTATTCCAGGTATATCTGCCATTACAAATGATTGCATATCCCTATAAGAAACTATTCCAAGGTTAGGCACTAAAGTAGTAAACGGATAATCAGCTATCTTAGGTTTAGCCGCTGATACAACTGAAAGAAGTGTTGATTTACCCGCATTAGGAAATCCTACTAATCCAACATCAGCTAATATCTTTAATTCAAGAATATACCATCCTTCTTTACCCTCTTCTCCTGGTTGTGCATAACGGGGAGTTTGATTTGTTGATGTTTTGAAATGAGTATTTCCTAATCCTCCTCTACCTCCTTCAATCAGAACTTGCTTTTGCCCATCTTCAGTAATTTCACAAATCATCTTATTTGTCTCTGCATCCTTAGCAACTGTCCCCAGGGGAACCTCAACTATTATATCCTTACCATCAGCCCCTGTTTTTTGAGCACTTGCACCTGCCTGCCCACTAGTAGCAAAAATATGTTTCTTATACTTCAAATGTAATAAGGTCCAAAATTGTGCATTCCCTTTCAAAATAATATGTCCCCCACGGCCACCATCTCCTCCGTCAGGGCCTCCTTTCGGAACAAATTTTTCACGATGTAAATGCGGAGAACCGGCTCCCCCTTTACCCGACCTAAAAAATATTTTTACATAATCAACAAAATTTGACCCTGCCATTTATTTATAGTTTTCTATTACTTTACAAATTTTATCAAAGATAACATCAATTTCTCCAATTCCGTCAATTGATTTATATTTTCCAATTGATTTATAATATTCTTTAACACAATCTGTCATTTGATTGTAAAAGGAAATTCTCTTTCCTATTATTTCTAAAGTTTTATCATCCACCCTTCCGGAGTCTTTGTATCTATTTAACAGGCGTTCTTTTAACACCCCCTCATTAACATCAATTGATATCATCAAACTTACATCAGAACCTATTGATGATAAAATATGAGTAAGTGCTTGTGCCTGAAAAGTTGTTCTTGGAAAACCATCAAAAATATATCCATCAGGATTTTTATAATAACTTAAACTTTTATTTATTATTTCAATTGCAATCCCATCTGTAACATAATAGCCTTTATCAATATGTTTTTGAGCCTCTATCCCCAAAGGAGATCCTGTTTTTATTTCTTTCCTCAATATTTCACCTGTCGATATATGTGTCAGCTTATATTTTTCAATAATTTTATTTGACTGCGTACCTTTCCCTGCGCCAGGAGGCCCAAACATTAAAATATTCAACATTTTTTTAATGATTTGTTATTCACTTAAGGTGTAGATATCTACTAAATTTCTTCCTAATCCATCGTAATCCAATCCATAACCTACAATAAATTCATTCGGAACCTCCAATCCAATGTAGTCAATCTTTAAATCTTTTTTGTAAGCATCCGGTTTAAAAAGTAAAGTTGCAATTTTAACATTTGCCGGTTCAAAACTTTTAAGCTGTTCTAATATTTGCTCTAGTGTGATCCCGGTATCTACAATATCTTCAAGCACTATAACTTTTCTATCTTTTATCTCTTCATTGATACCTATGAGTTGTTTTACTTTTCCGGTTGTTGCAGTTCCCTCGTATGACGAGAATTTCAAAAAGGAAACTTCGCAATTAAAATTAATATGTTTAAATATATCAGCAGTAAACATAAACGCCCCATTAAGTATACTAATAAATAAGGGAGTATCTTCCCCTTTATAATCTTCATTTATTCTATTTGCAATTTCAATAATGACTCTTTGGATTCTTTCTTCCGGTATTGAAACTTTAAACGTTTTATCCTTTAATGTTACCTGCTTCATTAATCTATTAATATTAAGATATTAACCTAATCTGTTTTTACTATCTAAAATTATAATATTACCTTTGTGAGACTCAATATATGAGTCAAATTTTTGGTGAAAATACAAATTAATGTTTTAATTATTTACAAAACTTAATATTTAAAAATGAAAGCAAAGGTTAGTATTATAATGGGTAGCACATCAGACCTGCCTGTGATGGAAAAAGCTGCAAAAATATTAAATGAATTTAAGATTCCTTTTGAAATAAATGCCTTGTCAGCACACAGGACTCCGGAAGAAGTTGAAAAATTTGCAAAATCGGCTAAAGAAAGAGGTATTGAAGTTATAGTTGCCGGTGCCGGAATGGCGGCTCATTTACCCGGTGTTATTGCAGCAATGACCAGCCTTCCTGTAATTGGAGTCCCCATTAATGCAAGTCTTGACGGGATGGATTCTTTACTTGCTATTGTACAAATGCCCCCGGGAATACCTGTTGCTACCGTAGGTATTAATGGCGCACAAAATGCCGGAATACTGGCAGCTCAAATTCTTGCTGCAGGAGATAATGAACTAAAGCAAGCTTTGATTAACTACAAGGAAACCCTAAAATCAAAAATTGTTAAAGCCAATGAAGATTTAGCAAAAATTAAATTTGATTATAAAACAAATTAGAATCAACACACAAGCCTGCCTGCCTTGACTACCGCCAGGCAGGCGACAGGTAGAAATATGTGTTGAGCTGCAAATAAACCTCCGAAGTTTTAAAAACTTCGGAGGTTTGATTATTTGAAAAAAATCTCTAATGCTCAATAAGAATCTGCTTGCTGTATTTCTTTCCTTTGTAAATTACCTGTAGCAGGTACAGCCCGTGTGGCAAATCGCTGGTGTTAATTCTAAATATTTTTTGATGCGAATTGCCCGTATAAACAGGTATTGACCTGT